>JACCRY010000195.1 GCA_013813265.1 Parachlamydiaceae bacterium | reverse complement strand
TTAGGCGAAAGTTGCAGCTGATGTAATTCTTGACGACGTCGTAGCTATAGCTACGACCGAGAAGAGAAGTGCGTCAGATGCAACTTTTCAGCCAACTGAAGCATCTTTCCAATTTTTTCACAGCCTCACAGCAGGTAGCGAATATCAACACTTTAATCTAGTAAAAAATTAAAATCCACACAGTTGAGAAAGAGTAAGAGTTCAATCCATTATAAAAGATGAAAGCTTTTATATCTTAATGACTTCTGAATCGACGATTGCGTAAATCTGACAATCTTTACTTTTTTTTACGTAAGCCCCTCCGACAAACTCTCCAAAGGCAGGTAAAATCCCTAAACCGGAAAAAATCTGAAAACATCTAAATACTAGTCGATCGTGAGAGCTTCTAATTTGTATTTTTGGATGTAGATGGCCAGCCCATACGAATCCCTTTTCGCTTGGAATAGGATAATGAGAAAAATAAAAAGGCTCAATTAAGAGACTTTCTTTATGTAGGTGTAAAGGCCATTCTTTAGGTAAATATGTGGCTAACGCGCGATCATGGTTACCCATTACTAAATGAGTTTCACAACCAGCGGCTTGTAAAAAAACGCTAAACATTTTTATGATTTCAGGTGATAGACCGCTTTTAGCATGAATTAAATCCCCTACAATCACACATTTTTTCGGTTTAAGTTCCTTTATCAAAAGAATGATATTTGCTAAATCATCTTCTGTACTGCCATCTGGAATAGCAATTCCAAATTTACGAAATACAGTCGATTTTCCAATATGTATATCTGCAAGGATAAGTGTTTGTTGATCTTCCCAAAATATGGCTCGTGAAGCTTTTAGATGGCATGTTTGACCAGAGATAAGTAATTTCATGTGAACATATCCCAACTCTGCTGAATGTTTGCCACACGCTCCGCTAAGCTTTCCGAACTTAATCGATCATGCACGGTTTCTATATATAAAGGTAAACAGAATGGACTAAATTTAAGAATAGATTTAATGACTAATTGAGAATTCGAAATTCTTTTCAATACATGATGGAGCCTTTCTTGGTCAAATTGGCTTTCCAGAACTTCTGTTTTGGCTTGATTTAGAAGCAAATTTTTTGGGTCATATTTTTCAAATACTTCATAAATTAAACCTGTGCTGATTTGAACTTGCCGATTAGATTTATGCTTACCAGGATACCCCTGAAAAATTAAGCCTGCAATTCTAGCGATATCCCTAAAACAGCCTTTACCGGCTTCTTGCATGTTGATGAGTGCTTTGATCTCTTCTCGATCGTTTTGTGTTGAGAAAAGTTCCATGCTCAATTGTTCAATATTAAAAGGCTTATTACTAAGAATTTCAAAACCATAATCATTACAACTTAGAGTAAAAGTTCCTTTCATGAATTTTGATAAACGGTGAGCAATAAGTTTTACCAGCCCTTCATGGATGGTTTTACCTTCAAAAGGATAGACAAAAAGATGCCAACCTTCTCGAGACTTATGAATTTCTAAGAGCAGTTCATTTTCTGTGGGAACGTGCGATATTTTTTGTTGCAATTCGATGATCTTGCTAAAAATTTTACTTTCAGGATCTTCCTCTTTAGAACTTATCGCTTGCCTTAGAACTTCTCCTAGGGGTGCTGAAAAAGGTAAACGGCTTCCTCTCCAAGTAGTCCTTTGCGGATTTTTATCCTTACTGAGGCGCACGTAAGCTGTCATTTCCCGATATTGAACAAGCTTAAGATTTTTTCCAGCGAACAAAAAATTATCTCCTGCTTTCAGTCCTGTTAAAAAAGACTCTTCAACATACCCTATCGACTTTCCTCTTAATAATTTAACTGGAACATAGGGATCTGAAGTAATTGTCCCAATATTCATCTTATGACGGCGAATCATCAAGGAGTCGATTACCTTATAGATTCCATCAACTAAATTCAATTTATTGTATTCAGGATAGGCTGTCAGGGCTTTGCCTCCTGTCATAAGAAATTCCAAACAACTCTCAAATTCTGAAGGTGTCAAATCTATAAAACAAGAAGTTGTTTTAATTTCCTTAAACAACTGATCTTTTCTGAATCCTCCTCCAATGGCACATGTGACGATATGCTGTAACAAAACATCATAGCATTTTTTTAGAGGTTTCCTTTCTTCCAGTATATGCCCTTTCAATGCTTTACGATAGCCTTTTAGCTCTACTACTTCAAGTGCATGAGTTGGAACAATGGCAATATGACATGGAGTTAAGGGCTTATGGGAAGATCGTCCTGCTCGCTGAATTAATCGAGAAATACTTTTAGGTGATCCTATTTGGATCACTTTTTCGACAGTAGGTAAATCAATTCCTAAATCTAATGAAGAGGTACAAACCACAAAGCTTAATATGCCTGTTCGAATCTCTTCCTCGATTTTTTCGCGCGTTTTTTTGTCGATTGCACTATGGTGCAACGCAATTAAGTCTTTCCATTCTGGTTTCTCTTCAAGAATAGCTTGGTACCATCTCTCTGCTTGTGAACGTGTATTCGTAAAGATAAGAGTTGGATGAGAAGGTGAAAGCTGTTTTAAAACATAAGGCAGTAATCTAATTCCCATGTAGCCCGCCCACGGAAGTCGATCAATGGATTCTGGTAAAATTGATTTTAAAATGACTTCTCTATCCATTACAGCTGTGATAATATCAGGTGTTCGATCCATTCCAACACAAACTTGCGCAGCTTCCTGAATATTTCCTATAGTTGCGGTGAGCCCCCAAATCTGAACATCAGATTTGCCATTTTTTATTTTTGACAGACATAACTCTAAAAGGACTCCTCTCTTAGAGCTTAAAAGCTCATGCCATTCATCGACAATAATTGTCTGCAAATGGCTAAATCTATCCGCAGAATCACTATCTGCAAGCATTAATGCAAGGCTTTCAGGGGTAGTTAATAGAATCTCTGGCGGCGATTTTTTTTGCTTTGCTTTGATAGTTGCGGTTGTATCACCCGTCCTTTTTTCAACTCGATAAGGTAAGTTAAGATCCTCTATAGGCTCCTTTAGAGCTTGTTCCAAATTTTTAGCAAGCGCCCTTAACGGTGTAATATACAAGATTCTTATGCCTTTTGTGCCTTTAGAATAAGTGGCATTTAGCTTTGCTAGCGCGGGTAAATATGCCGCGTATGTTTTTCCAGCGCCAGTTGGGACAGAAATAAGGCCGCTATTCCCCTTAAAATAACTATCCCAAGCCATTTTTTGAAAAGGCAGAGGCTTTTTTCCATGCAGCGAAAACCAGTGGTCCATTAAGTGATCGGAGCTAGACTTCATCATTAAAAAAAGTCTCTTTAGTTTTTTCTATGGTATCACATTCTTCACAAGGCTTATCTTTTCTCCATCTCAAGATTCGTGGGAATCGCAGGGCAATTCCAGATTTATGCCGCTTTGACAATTGAATACCCTCAAAAGCAATCTCAAAGACATGGAACGGCTTTACTTTGCGTACAGGACCAAACTTTTCTTCTGTATTTCTTCTTATCCACGCATCTAATTCTTTAATTTCTTCTTGATCAAGTCCAGAATAGGCTTTTGCAATTGGAATGAGCTCTTTATCTTTCCAAAGGGCAAATGTGTAATCTGTAAATAAATTTGCGCGTCTTCCAGAACCTGCTTGAGCATAAATTAAAACCGCATCTAATGTCATTGGATCAACTTTATATTTCCACCAATACCCCTTTTGCCGACCTACACCATAGACAGAATCACGTTTTTTTAACATGATCCCTTCAGTAGCTCTTTCTCTTGATTCTAAACGAAATGCATGGATAGAGTTCCAATCTTCACACTTAATTTCTTCAGATAGAATTAGGTTCGGAGAATTTATAGGGAGTTGCTCTATGATTGATCGCCTTTCAGACATAGATTTTGAACGAATATCCTCCCCTTTATATTCTAAAATGTCATAAATCATAAAAACGATCGGAACTTTTTCAATCATTGCTTTGGAAACATTTTTTCTTCCCAAGCGCTTTTGAAGCTCTGCAAAAGGCAAAGGGTGGCAATCCTTATAGGCAAGAACTTCTCCATCTAAAACAGTCCCTTCAGGAAGGGTTTTAAAAGCTTGTATAAGCTCAGGGAATTGATCAGATATCAGCTCATTTCCGCGAGACCAGAGCGTTGCCATTTCGTTTCTTATAACTCCTTGGCCTCTAATCCCATCCCACTTCCATTCAATGATCCACTCTGAAGGAGGTCCAAGCATAGAAATGTCACCCTCAAAAGGATAAGCAAGGTAAAATGGATAAGGATTTAGATAGCGGCTATGTTCATTTTGCGATTTAAGTTCAGCATAGAAATTGGCTGAAGGCTCCCAATCACCCATAAGTCTTTGGCTTAATATTTCTCTTGAAACACCTATTGCTCCGCTTAAACCTTTTAATGTTAGTAAAGCGGACACACCAACCCGAAAGGATCCTGTTAAAATTTTATTAAGGATGAATATTTCCTTTGTGCTTAAATTACTCCAAAATGCTAAAATTTGTTTTTTTTGGCTTTCTTCATCTAAGTTTTTCAAAGGCTTAATAAATTTCTCCATCCATTCTGAGAGCGAATAGGGATTATGCTTGCTCTCCTCTTTTTGCTCTAACAGCAGTGAAATCGTCTCGGCGCTATCTCCTACAGATGCATAGGATTCTTCTATAAGCCAAGGGGGAATGGAAATAATATCTGTGCACCAACCAAGAAGTTTTTTTCCTGTAATGAGTCGTTTAAGACGGTGTCCACATAAGAAGAAGAGCGCCCAAGCCCCATCTTCATCACTACAGGAAGAAAAGTAATTTTGAATGTGCAATACTTTTTCATTCGTAGATTGCGTCTGATCGATTTCTTGAAAAAGCTCTACAAATTTTCGCATTAATCCTCTTCTTCTGAAATAATTTCTAATCCTTTGAGCTCACGCGAATCTATGTGTTTTTCTTCGCGTAAATAGCGGGCTAAAGTAGCACAGTTGCCATGAGTCGTTAGAACAATTTTTGCTTTGGTTTGTTCAATCGTAAGAATTAAATCGTTCCAATCTGCATGGTCTGAAAATACAAATCCTTGATCTAAGGCTTTACGTCTGCGTGTCCCTCTTACTTCCATCCATCCAGATGCAAATCCAGTTTTACAAGTTGGAAAGCGTCTCATCCATGTGCTACCTAGAGCTGAGGGAGGGGCCAAAATCAGGTCTTGAGAAAAGGAAGCTCCTTTTTCTTTCTCAGAAACAGGAGCAAAAGAAACCATTGGAATGCCTAAATTTTCGTATATTTTAGCAATCGATTGTACAGCACCATGTAGATAGACTTTTTTATCTTTTTCATCTTTCAAAAGAGACATTAAACGTTGAGCTTTACCTAGAGAATAGCAAAATAGAATAGAGGGATGTCCGTTTGATGCATTTTTGGCCCACCATTGAATCAATTGCTGTTTGATGAGGTCAGGGTGAGGCCATTGGTAGATCGGCAAGGCGAAGGTCGATTCTGTCACAAAGATATCGCATTCAATTACTTCAAACGGCAAGCAAGTACTATCAAAAGCTCGTTTATAATCGCCTGAGATAACTGTCACGGATTGACTTGTCTCTATTCTAATTTGTGCGGATCCTAAAATGTGGCCTGCTGGATGAAGTGAAACCCATGTTTTTCCAAGTTTTATTTTTTTCCCATATTCCAAAGGCTTAGCAGGTATGTCTTGACTGATGCGATGTTTCAATATCGCAATCGTATGATCTGTACAAAGGTATTGTTCATGTCCCCAATAAGCATGATCACCATGCCCATGTGTGACGACACAAATCGGCACAGGCTTCCAGGCATCAATAAAAAAATCACCTGGAGGACAATATAATCCTTGCGAGGTCACTTTTAATGGGATATCCATCGCTAACCCTCACTTCGTTTTTCAGATTAATACGAATTCTCCTTCATTCTGGAAGAGAAAAGCTTTTTTAAACATAAAAATCTACTTCTCGTAAATTAATTTTACACGCCTTAAATTTTGGTTATATTATTTGTATGATAAGTTTAATTTTACGTTTCTGGCTTCGACTTCTGAATACATGTGGAAGGTTTTTTTAACTTAAAAAAAACTTCATATCAAAGGCTACCAATTGTAAATGATTGTTTGAAATATTTCCTTCGTTCTGTAGTATCATAATTACCCCGAGAAAAAAATTTCAAAGGAACTCGTTTCTGATCATGTTAATAGAAGCATATTTTTCTTTTTCCGGGATTGAACAATTTTTAAAAGGAGTTATTGCATGAATATTTTGAAGCCGTTTGTTTTCTATCTTTTGGTTGTATTTTCCGATGGGGTTTTACAAATATCTTCAATTGAAGCTAGTAATGTATCCATATCTGAACAAAAAAGCAAAACGATATCTCTTGCCGGGATTACAGAGGAAATTTCTCGTCATGGAGCAACAGGGTCATCTGGCCGCACAGGTCATTCTGGACCAACCGGAATAACAGGGCCGACCGGTCGAACTGGGCCAACAGGTCGGACAGGACCAACAGGATTGACTGGGCCGACAGGGCGGACTGGACCAACCGGAATAACAGGACCATCGGGTCGGACTGGACCAACAGGACCAACTGGTCGGACTGGACCAATTGGCGTAACAGGCCGTACAGGGCCAACTGGAATGACTGGCCCCTTCAGATTCACTGCGCCAACTACTGAACTTGTGACAGATCTAAATTGTTCGAATACTTTACTACCAAACATGGTGGATATTATTTGCGAAGGAAATGCTAACGGGACTATCATAAACCAAAAAGCATTTTTATGTTCAGGTGAAATTGGAAAAGTAACGATGTTAAGCAAGGCCGTCTTTGACACCTCACAGGATCAGAATGTAACATGCTTAATCTCAGCAAGCTTTGCAAATAGTGGTGTTGGTACTCACCTTATTGGAATGGGGAACGATGCAGATGGTCTTTTTTTCAAGCTAAGCAATTCAACATTTGTTATATTCTGTAAATCTAATAATGAGGAAGTCACGATTTCTCAATCTAATTGGAGTGAAGATCCAATGGATGGAACTGGATTCAGCGGTGTAATGTTCGATTATACTAAAAGCAATACTTTTATAATCCAAGCAAAACTTGATTATAATGAGGTCAACTTTTATATTGAATCTCCATTAACAGGTGAGTTTGTGTTGGTTCATCAAATCAAAAATGCGAATGAGTATGTAGCGAGATCAGGATCGAATTTGAGCTTACAGCTTATAGCTCTGGTTGCTAACGGACCATCGCAAATGAAGGTAAGTTCTATGAATTTTTTCATTAATGATTTTTAGGCTTTCCCTAAAACAAAACTTTGATTCTTCTACTAGGTTCAGAGATTTCTCTAATCGGAAACTAGTTAAATATAATCTACATCAAAAGTTGCCACAGGCCACTTTTGATGTAGTAGCCAATGCTTAAACATTCAGATACTCTGAGAAGAGCTTTCGCGTTTTTAAACAGTAAAATCTTTAGCCCTATTTTCAAAAGTTGTTAAAAAAATTTAACGAGGAATACATGATTAGCATCCAAAATTTTTTTAAGGCTCCGACGATCGAACAAAAAGATGAAATCGATTGGCTCTGCAAAAAAGGAATGTCCACCAGTTACTTTACCAGATTCATAGGAGCTCCTCTACAAGGGATTACAGCTCTCTTTTTTGTTATCTTGGATGTTCCTGTTGCACCTATTATTGGTCTTGGTAAAGCGTGTTACTGCATTTTACAGTGCTCTTTTAAAGAAGCTGGGCATGAGTTGGTCACTGGACTGGAAGTTGGATTTCGATCTATTTTTCAGATTGCAATTATTCTCGGAGCAGTTGTAGCCGGCTTCTTATTTCCTGATAGGGTTTATGGAGCTTTAGAAGGACTGAACGCTACAGAATCTTATGCTCAGGATGATGAACTGGATATTGAGGAGCCCGGGACTCAAGATGAAATAACAATGAATCAAGAACAATCTCAAGCAGAAGAAATAGCAAAGCTACAGAGAAAAATCGAGAGCTTACGTCGCAGAAATACAGAAAAAAGAGAGGCTATCAAAAATTTTAAGGCATTCCCGGGAGAGCATGATGAGGAAGTTGATCTTACAGAATTAATGAAGCAGCACCAGGCTGAAAAATTTCGAATGACTGAAAGAATTCAGCAATTACAAAAAGAGGTAAAGGACACTCATCAAGATACTCATATAAATGCAGAAACAACTTGGTGTGGTTGGCTTGTAAAGGGTGGCATTGGTTTCTTTTCCACAGTTGTTGGTTGGCAAGCAAGTGCCATCGTAATGGCTTGGGCTCCAAAGTTAATTCTTGATGCCGCTATAGTCAATCAAGGGTGGGTGATTGGAGGGTTGGTGGTGGGACCAGCAATTGTCAAGGCTGCTGCTCCTGTCATAGGGCTAGCTGCAGGGGGCGTTGCATTTATTGCTACTATTGTGACTGTGATAGCACTTTATGCTCTGATAAACGCCGTCCAATATAGTGTCAATGCTCTTGAGCACTACTACAACGATCCAGTTCAGCAGGAATGTTTGAATTGAGGTTGAGTTTCGTTCTAACGCCCTAAAATAATGAACCCTCGAGATTGTGCATACATATTGTTTGTTTGCATTGCCTTGATAAATGCAGAAGCATCTACCCAGATCGGAGACTAACTGAGGTGATGAGCCGTGTTAACGTCGGCAGGATAGCGGAAATATTATACATCTACATTTTTCTCTGTGCTTTTGAGCCATTAGCTGTTTCTCCTAAATAATGCTTTTTGCACTAATTGCATTTTTCCTCTGTGTTTCAAAAAAAGGTGCTTTATTTTCCGCTAAGGCCATGAGAACTGCCTCGCTTTGTGTAAAAAATTTATTTATTACTACTCATTAGATATGCTTTGGATAAAGCTTTTTAAGCTTAATTAAATACTAATTCTATCTATGTGGGAACTAGATGGTATTTAACGCAAAGAAGCAGCAAAAGGCGCAAAGGGCGCAAAGCTCATTAAGAACTCGAATGGGTATATTTGACGTTTACGCGGCAGACTCCAACGAGTCTGTCCGACGTTTTCACGACTCAACAATTTAATATTTGACCACACGCTGATGCGTGTAGCTATATATGCTGCAAGTCAGGTGAATTAATGGAACAGCTAATACTGTACTATCGTGTCACACAAATTCCAATCTGTAGCGAAGTTTGTTTCTCTGAAGTTAAGTGGCCAATGGTATCTAAGAAAAATGTCGCTTCGACTGTAAAACCAAAGTGTTGAACTAGCTTAGAAAAATTCTCTTCGGTGTATGCACGACCATGAGTGACCGCAATTCGCACAGCTCCATTTTTTGCAGCCGAAATCATCTTCCAGTTGCGGCTTGCTTCGTTTATGATTTCTTCTTTCATGTTTATTCGGAAGTTTCAGATCCTCAAACACTTTTGGGGTATGTTTCCAATTTTGCGCATTATTTTCATATTTATATAGATATTCAGCCTCCATAGTTAGGGGGATGTTTTTTCCAAAGTGGGGTACAGAGCGATCATAAAAGGATCGAAATTGGAAAGTCTTTAATTGCATAGTCATAAAAGAGGACTCTAACGCGTCGAAACGCAGTGATTCCTTTATCGTTAACCATTTTGGGCTCAGACACATAATGATTGGCGGTTATGATTGCATGCCCACCGATCTTAACCCAAGTTCACCACTCTTCTGAGAAATTTACTCTTTTTTCGTCATACAAATAATTTAACCAATCGCGTAACCCACTAATTTTCAGCCACATGGGAGTTATGAACATTTTAGCCTCCATTTG
>JACCRY010000162.1 GCA_013813265.1 Parachlamydiaceae bacterium | reverse complement strand
GAGATGAAGTTTATCAACTAGTGAATGCTTAAAGTACGAAGATTGTCGGTGAGCCGTCAACTGGAAATCAGTGTAACCGGTTCGACGAGGGAGGCGGATTAATCTCCGCCTCTACTCTAACGCCTTTTGCTGCTTCTTTGCGTTAAAAAAAATAATCTATTTCACCATATAGCCAGCATTAGGGGATTTAACTACGCTAAAAAGTTTTATTCAAAGCAGATTTACCAAAAACTAAATTAATTTTTTTAACACAAAGAAGCTGCAAAAGGCGCAAAGGGCGCAAAGAAATTGCAGTTGTATAAATTTCGCTTACACGTTCATTGCTTTATGCTGCCATTGCATTTACAATTAAAAAAGGACAAAATTCGACATCTTTATAAAAGGGTAAACTTCAAAACTATGTAGAGATATCCTTTTTTTCAAGATTTTCAAAACGGTGATGGATGTGATCTGACCTGGAATTTTTTTGTTAAAACTTTGGGGATTTGATTCAAAGTACAAATGTAACCATATACATTTACCCCCAATCTCATAATCACCGAAACCTGTACTAAAAGTTATATTAGTAACAAATAGGGCTCATCGAGTTCGTATATATCCAACGTAGTACGATTACACGAGCCTTTATAGAACATAAGGGAGATGTTTGAATCTGAAAGATTCTGTTGAAAAATGCCTGAAACGGAAGGGTGAAAAATTAGCCTTTTATAGTGATTTATTTTAGGTGTCTCGACAAAAATCTTAACTTTTCTATAAGTTGATCGTCTGAATAGAGGAAGTTAAAGTGTGAATAGTTTGGGAGAACAAGGGGGTTCGTTCGATGTGAACAAAGGCAATGAAGCGATTTGACGGTCAACAAGTCACTAAAAGCGACAGCACACAGAAAAAAGAAAATTGTAAGGCTCCAACATTTTATTTGTCATCTCAAAGGAGATTTGAAAAGGACAAGTTCTATAGGCTAATAAATTTTTTAAAAATTTATCGTGTAGCATTTATCTGTGATTGAATGTTTCTGATAGCAGAGGCAATTTCATTATGTACAGAGTTCGGTGAGGAATCATAAGAGGCTTGTGCATGTTTTAAAGCTGCTGTCAGATGATTTTTATCAAGGTATACTTGGGAGACTATCATTTCTAAGCGCCATAGATTGCTCCTATCTTGGCTGCCAAATTTATCTATGTAATCGAGCAATGGCTCAATAGCAGCATCTTTGCTTCGACCTTTTTCTTCGCTAAAGGCTTCAAATTCAATAACTGCAATGTCGTAATGGGCGTGTTCAAGATTATTTGGGTCTAAATCAAAAAGCTGTTGCTTAATTGCAACAGCTTCTTTGTTGTGAATCAATCCTTCTTCGGCTAAAAAGCGGTACCGTTCCGTTAAGAAATAACTTTTTAGTTCTGACTGCATACCAAGTTTCAGTAAGCAGCTTGTGTCATTTGGGAGATCAAGTTCTTTGGATTTTTCATAAAGTTTGCGAAGCTCAAGCCCCGAAAGCTTCCCATTTTGGGAAGCTTGAAGGTTTTTTTTGTAATTAGTATGGTTTTCGACCATTTTCCTCAAATGTTCTGCATATTGACGACCACCACCAGTTCGATAGCCTGTATGGCCTATCTTTTGTTGACCAGATGGGTCTAATATAACAAGAGTTGGGAAACTGCGAATGTCAAACTTCTTTTGAAGTTGTTTGTTTTGAGTGCTTTGTTGAGGAGGGAGAGGGTGATTAAGAGGGAAATCTAGTTTGAGGAAAATAAATTGATTGCCGGCAAGAGTTGCGAATTCTTGTGTTTCAAAAACCTCTTTATCTAGCTTTGTACACCAGCTACACCAGTCAGAACCGGTGAAAAAGAGAATAATTGGTTTAGATGAGCTTTTGGCTTTATTAACTGCTTCTTCGTAGTTTGTAAGCCATGTAATACCTTCATGTTGGAGGGCGGTCTCAGCTGGCAAGGGCGCTGTCATGCCCCCCACAAGTAGAGCGATAAAACAAAATAGAAACTTCATAGGTGATCCTTTTGTTAGGGTTCCATGCCTTCCTTAATGGTGGCACTTTAGCTCTTTTCTTCCAATCATTTTTGGCTCGAATCTTTAGGTGAGGGCTTTATCGACCCCACTTTATACAAGTTGGGCTTTCTTCGCATTTGTCATTTTTCTTTGGGTCCACCATTGCTGAAGTATTCCCAGAAGCATTGAAGAAAGCCAATAGATATTTAATCCCGATGGAAAATTGTAAAACATAACTGTAAAGATAACAGGCATAAACAGGCCCATCATACGCTGTTGGCGTTGCATATCTGTCATATCTTCGCTCTTAACTGTGGTAGCAGGAGAGGAGATTTTCTGTTGTAAGAACATAACTCCACCTAAGAAAAAAGGGAGAAGGTGAAATTGGTTGCCGATAAAAAATATCGGCTGGCTCCAACTAAACAAAACATCTGGAGCAGAAAGGTTATCTATCCATCCAGGAATGAAACTTGCGCCTCTAAGCTCATAAGTCGTTTTCAATAAGTCAAACATTCCAATCAAAAATGGCATCTGAATGAGCATTGGAAGGCACCCAGAAATTGGATTGATGCCTTTTTTCTGGTAAAGCTGCATCACTTCTATCTGGCCTTTCTTTGGATCTTTTTTATTGCGTTCTTGAATGGCTGCTACTTCAGGCCCAATTTGCTGCATCCCGACCATTGATTTTACGGACCAGGCATTGAGCGGATACATCATGATTCTTAAAGCGACAGTTAACAGCACAATTGAAAAAGCCCAAGAATGTGTGATGCTGTGGAAAAAATTCATGAGAATAAAAAGAAATTTCGCAAATGGTTCGGAAATAAAGGAAAAGTAACCGTGGTAACTTTGTGAGGCAATATAATCTGGTGTGTAGCCGGTAGTTGGATCTGAATAAATTGTATCGACCGATTTTAATATAGATCCGGAAAATGGTCCAGCAAAGATGCGAAGATTCATTGTCTTTTGATCGGCTTTAAAAGGGAGCATCAAAAGATAACCTGGAAGTGCTTTCGCTTGAAAACGATCATAGGCTTGATCGATTTCAATAAGGCGAGAAGGTGCAGTTGTTCCAGGAACGAGAGATGTTTTAAACCCGTCAGCAACATCCTTTAGCGGGTCCATGATAATTCCGAAAAAACCATTTGAATTGACAAGCCAATCAGGATGGATTGAGCTATTAATGTTAGAATCGGTTGGCAAAGGGACCAATTCAACTGAGGGTTTCTGGTTGCGAGTGATGCGATATTTCATAACCGGCTCTGAATTGCCGGAAAAAAGTTCGACTTCTGGCACGCCAGATGAAATCCACAACCCCTTTTTATCCCCTTCAATTTTAATAGATACGTCGAAAACGTATGGAGCGCCGTTCTCTTTAGGAAGCGTAAACGTTTTTGTGATTTTACGACGCTTATGTTCTGCTTCTAGCACCAGGGTTGTTGAATCAAAATGTTTTACAGTATAGATAATTTCGGAGATTTCTGGTTGATCAGCTAATATATTCAACGCAAAATAGCGAGGTTCGATTTTTACGGACTTCCAATTGCCGGTTTCGATCAGATCGCGTCTAAGAAGAGGGTAGTAGCCGCCAAGTTTACCTTCAGAATGAAGATCGAATGGTCCTTGAGGTTCAGAACCCGCTGTATAGTAAGGGTGGCCGGGATAATAATCGTTATAGGGATGATCTCTCTTGATCTCTTTATCCACTTCAATTGACTTTACGACACTTTCTTTGTTGGAGCCTGACTGAAAGGGAAGATTGATCTCTATAAGGGCGCCGCCGATATTTGAAAAAACGAGCTGTTGATAGTTATTCTCAAGTACGTAGTATTCTTGTGTGGTTTTTTTATGAGCTACGGATTTAAAGTCAGCTGATGCAGTCTTTTTAAGAGCTTCTTCCTCAGCAGGAATTTCTTCTGTTTCTTCTGTTTCAAGTAATTGTGACTGTTTCTCTTTCTTAACTTTCTGCTCTAGAGTCCATTGCCGCACTTTTTCTTCATGGCGCATGTCATTGTAAGTATTGATTCCAAAAAGAGCCATAAAAGTAGCTAAAGCAAAAAATAATGTACGTTTATCCATACTATTTATACCTAAAAAATTGGGGTGTGGTAGCCTATATTTATTGAAGGAAAGTTGATGCTCCAACGAAATATTATGCACAGGTGCAAATGCGATTTTGCAATGCATGTGATTTAGCTACATGAGTAAGAGTTTAAATGTATCAAAATTCTCAGTCGATGACAAGGTTTATTTATGTCGAGCAATTCTTGCAGTGTTAAAATTTTAAATTGTCAGAATGGGAAGGATGAGTAAAATTAAATTGGTGACTCTACCAAACATTTTTTTAAGTTTGGTACTCCGGATATCTTAGCCGATAGCGATACTTAAATAAATGAAATTTTGCTGAGTTGAAATTCAGATAGGACGGATTCATTGGCAGATCGCTTAATGAAATCAATTGCGGCGCTATGGCTCATTCGGTTTCGCTATACTGATCAAGAAGTTCGCGATTGGGCCTGAGTAAGGGACTTTTTTTCTAATGATTTCTGCTAAGGCAGATAATGGGATCCTGTGCTCACTTTCTTTTTCCATTGGCACAGCAGAATTCACGATTAGATTGTTTTGTGGGAGAAGCAACTGATACCGTCCCGAACGTGTCGCTCCTTTGATAAGTAAGCGATTTTCTTGGACTAAAGTGGCAAGATGACGTTTGTGCGCATGACTTACTTGCCACTTCAAAGCTATTCTTATCTACTCCGAAGAGGCTCCTTCAGGAAAATGGACCCATACTCTTTAATATTGCTTCATAATCATGTCTTTTTGCATAATCCTCAATAATTTGATCAGTCAAAAACTCTTTTTTTGTCGTTAATTCAATGGATTTTGTCGCTAACATCCGATTGTTCAGCCTGACACCTCTCTTAGACTAAATTTTAGACTTATCAGGTGGGTATAAGAATGAATGAAATATGGGTCAACCTGCGTATTTGAAGCTTTCAGTTTTGTGGACAAGAAAAGAAATATTGTATTACCATTAGCGAAACAGTAGCCTATGTATGGATTCTCTACTATTTATCGATTCAATACATTCAAAAAACGTCTAGCCTTGGTTATATCCTCACACTTAAGGTAAATTAAATGATCGAAACACGAATTCAAGACGCTCGCATCCTTGGCGATTATACGCTCATTAAACAGATAGGACAGGGTTCTTTAGGAACTGTTTTTCTGGCTGAACATCTATTTATGAAGAAACAATACGTTTTAAAGCTTCTGCCCGAAGAACTTTCTATCGATCGAGCTTTCATTCAGCGCTTTGAAGAAGAGGTCGGTGCTCTTGCTGCTTTAGAGCACCCAAGTATTGTTAAAATTCACAATGTCTCTTTTTCACAAGGGCAATATTTCTTGGTAACAGATTGTGTTGTAGACTCTCTGGGGGAAACAACTAATCTTGGACAGCATATCATGAGCCGAAGTCAACATTTTGGAGAAGAAGAGCTTTATGATCTCCTCTCTCAAATTGCAGACGCTTTGGATTATGCTCATAGCAAAAAAATTGGAAATAAGCCTGCTGTTCATCGAGGGCTTAAGCTTAATAACATTCTTATTGGGCAGGATAAAAATCAGGTAGATGTGTATTTATCAGATTTCGGCCTGTCGAAAATTATAGGACTTGGGGCTGTTTTAAGCCGAACTTATAAGGTTGTTGCCGAAGCTTTGGGGGCTTCAAATGCCATTTCTTCAGCAAAAATGGGGCAAGAAAAATATCCATCGCCAGCAATAGAAAACCAAAAGCTTATTCCACTGCATGCCTCTTTTCTGCAAAATTATGCCTTTTTAGCTCCTGAACAAAAAAGGCTTGATTTAGCTCATAAGGTTGATGAAAAAGCGGATATCTTTGCTTTTGGAGTTTTGGCTTATTATTTATTAACAGGAGATTTCCCTGAGGGAAATTTTGATTTACCTTCTGTGCGGCGTGGAGATCTAAAATGCGATTGGGATTCCCTTATTGAAGAATGCTTACGCCCAGACCCAACTCGAAGGCCAGAACTGCTGATCCCGATATTGGGGGGAATTCATAAGCTTAAACCTGCAACACAACCTACAGTTGCATCGGTTTCTATGTCAGCTCCTAACGTTGCTCATACGTTACCTCAAGCTTTTAGCGAGCGCTCTTTACCTCTTAATCCAATCAAGGAGCTTGTTGCTGAAGCCGCACCTTTGCGACCTGTTATCAATAATACAACACTTGAAATCCCTCAGGTGGACCTCAACCCAGGTGCAATATTTCTGTTGGACACGGGGGTCAAGCAATACACTCCAGAAATTCATGACACAAAAAATATAAAGCCACTTCAAACAGAAATGGTCGTGATTAATGGGGGAACATTTTGGAGAGGCAGCAGTGATGGCAGCCGGGATGAAATGCCAAGACACCAGATTTCTCTACCGAGTTTTGCTATTGACAAGCATCCTGTAACCAACGAACAGTTTGTGCGGTTTTTAGAGGTCATGGGGGGTGAAAAAGACAGTAATCATCAAGATATTATTCGATTAAAGGATTCCCGCATTAAACGCAGCGGTGGAAAGCTAAGCATTGAATCCGGATATGGAAAACACCCTGTTGTTGGTGTTACGTGGTATGGCGCTGTAGCCTATGCAAAATGGGTGGGCAAGCGTCTGCCAACTGAAGCAGAGTGGGAAGTTGCCGCTCGCGGTGGGGCCGAAAATAGCTTTTTTTCAACAGGGGATGATATCGAAAAAACACAAGCGAACTTCTTTAGTTCCGATACGATTGCTGTTATGAGCTACGCTCCAAACAGTTATGGGATTTTTGATATGGCTGGAAATGTCTATGAATGGTGTCATGATTGGTATGGCTATAATTACTACGAAACGTCTATTCAAGAACCGGAATCACCCCTAGGTCCGTGGCAAGGAGTCTATCGAGTTTTACGTGGCGGTTGCTGGAAGAGTTTAAAAGAGGATTTACGTTGCTCTAGACGCCATCGTAATAACCCGGGTACAGTTAACGGTACCTATGGCTTTCGTTGCGCTGCAGATGTAGAATAAGTTTTTTTGGTATGTAGGTAGACTCTCATAATGATTATTGAAATTAGTTTCTATCATAACAATAATTATTCTTGTTAAATATTGGTGTGCACTATAATGCGGTTTGACGTTATTGTCTTGTAACAAAACTTTTACCATTTGGGAGAAACCTTGTACGCAGTTGGTTCAATTTTATCTAAAAATTCAAATTTATATATACCGAAAGCTATCTCTGAAAAAACGAATCAGGATCAATCTTGAACGTGTTTATCGCGACTATATGTTTGAATCAAATGCATATAAACTACAACGTGAACGAGCCCGACAAGGTCAAGAACCAGATTATTCAAAAATAAAAAAATTGTAAAAATTCAGTGACTTGATTAAATAAATGTGGTAAGTAGATTATAAATTAAACCTGCTTATTCTATTTTAAAGTGTTAAGATGACTTGAGCTACGTTTAATTGCATTATATTGTGGTAAATAAACGTGATAGTTTGAAGGTAAACGCCTTGTGGTTAACATTGAATACTCTTTTATAAATTCTATTAGATTTAGAGTGATGTTGTTAAAGGCGAGCGTTTTTTATTTCTTTATATGTTTGTATTATAATTTAATAACATTTGTTTAGTCAAATAATATTAAAAAATTTGTCGTAATTGATTGAAGTTGTTTAATAGATTACCAGTTTTTTTTCAAGAAATTTAAATTTTCAGAATGTAAAAAAAATAAATTCCATTTTCTCTCATTTTTTGCTACTTTTTCAAGACAGAAAATCTTGTTGAATATAGAATAAGAGATCGTAGAAAGAATTAGGATGGATAAAAATGGCAAAACGAATCGCTCTTTTGGGTAGTACAGGTTCTATTGGAGTGAACACCTTAAATGTCATGCGGCATTTAGGAGAAGAATATTCAGTTGTCGCAATTGCTGCTCATAGCAATATCGATCTGCTGGAAAACCAAGCTCATGAATTCCATCCCGCACTCATCGCAGTATTTGACGAAGAAAAAGCCAAACTTTTACGAAATAGACTGCCTTCCTATGAAATTGTTTCGGGCATGGAAGGAATAAAATCTGTTGCTGCTTTTTCTGAAGCTAATTTTGTCGTTTCAGCCATGACAGGCACCCTTGGGCTTGAGCCTACTCTCGCCGCCATTGAGGCAGGTAAAGATGTGGGACTTGCCAATAAAGAGGCTCTTGTTTCTGGAGGTAGTCTTGTCATGTCCCGTGCAAGTCAAAAGGGATGTCGTATTCTCCCTATTGACAGCGAGCATAGTGCAATTTTTCAATGCTTAGAGGGTGAAAAACATTCGACTGTTCGTCGAATTATTTTGACAGCATCTGGAGGTCCTTTTAGAAATTACACTTCTGAACAAATTGCTAATATTACTGTTCAGACAGCTCTTGGACATCCAACTTGGAAGATGGGTCCAAAAATTACGATTGATTGCTCGACCCTCATGAATAAAGGGCTTGAGATGATTGAAGCCCATTGGCTTTTTGGAGTTTCGCCATCTGAAATAGAGGTTGTTGTCCATCCTCAAAGTATCATTCATAGTTTAGTTGAATTTGTCGATGGCTCCATGCTGGCGCAACTTTCCGAACCCACAATGACTATCCCGATACAATATGCGATTACCTATCCACAAAGATGTATGGGAACAATGCAGCCTTTTAACTTTTTGAAAAATGGAACACTCCAATTTTTTGCTCCCGATATGCTAAAATTTCGTTGCCTGCAGCTTGCCTATGACGCCATCGAGCTAGGAGGGAGTATGCCATGCTATATGAACGCTGCGAATGAAGTGATCGTAAATAATTTTTTAGAGGGGAGGGGTACTTGGGAGCAAATTGCAACTCGACTTGAAGATTTAATGCAAAAGCACAAAGTTCATCCGGTAAATTCCTTGGATGACATTCTGGCTGTTGATGCGTTGGCGCGTCGGCAGGCTAGTAGACTGTAAAGTGTTAGACTAAATCCTATTGATTTTATTTTAATCGCTAGATACTCTAAAATAATATTTATCAAAATGCTTGAGTCAAATTTTCTCAAGTCAATTTTCTAAAGGAGAAGAAACTTGGTTCACCCTAAACATCACGAGCTTGTTACTCAGATTATGACAAAAAATCCGACAACAATTCACCTTAAGACGCCAATATCTGAGGTAGGTAAAATTTTTGGTGAAGGAAAATTCCATCACCTTCCTGTTGTAAATGGTAAAGAACTCATCGGCATGGTGAGCTATTTTGATCTCATTCGTGTAAGCTTTGAGCAATCATTTGGAGTTATCGATGAAAGGGCTGTTTATTCAGTACTTGATCATACATTAGACATAGATTCTATCATGACAAAGGATCCCGAATGTATTCAGGATACAGGTACGATTTATGAAGCTGCGAAGAAGCTTGCGACAGGAAGTTTCCATTCTCTTCCTGTTGTCAATTCAAATCATGAAATAAAAGGCATTGTTACATCAAAAGACTTGATTGACTATCTAGTGAAAATGTACTAGGGATAGCCTTACCAAGTTTGGGGAATAATGAATATCGCTGTGGTACTTCGCCTTTCGGAGGGTCATGGCGATATCTTCTCGGAACTGCAGTTCAATAAGGTAGCCTTCCGGAAAAAGCGCGTGCAAGGGTCCCTCCATCGATATAGTCTAGAGAGCTTCCCATGGGAAGACCAAAGGCCAAACGTGAAACTTTGAGGGTTGGAGAAAACTCTTCCAAAGCACTCTTAAGATAAAGCGCAGTGGCATCGCCTTCAACCGTCGAATCGATTGCAATCACAACTTCTTCAAGATTGGATTTTAGCAAACGTTCTTTTAAAACATGCAATTTAAGGATTTCAGGGCCTTTACCTTCCATCGGAGAAAGTAATCCTCCAAGCACATGGTACGTACCTTTAAATTCTCGTGTTTCTTCAATGGAAAATGCGTCACGTGGAGAAGCAATGATACAAAGAGTGCCATAAGATGTTCTGAGGTCCGTGCAAAAATTGCAGGCTCCTTCATCTCCCAAGCACCCGCATATTGAGCAATATCGTAGTTTGTCTTTGCTAGTTGCAATGATTTCAGCCATTTCTTGAAGATGCATCGAAGGCCACTGAATCATTTGGAAAGCAAAACGTTCAGCACTCTTGCTTCCAACTCCAGGGAACTTTTTAAATAGCTCAATAAGTTTTGTTAGGTGATTGGGATATCTCATATTGGCCATAATTTTAAATTAAATTTCATTCAACATTTGAGGGATAATTTTCTGAATAAATTCTACTCTTTGATCCCAAGTATGATTCTGCTCAACGTTAAGCGCTCCCTGAGCTGCTATTGCAGTACGCAAAGGTTCATTTGCTAGAACTTCTTGAATGACGACGTCGACTTCTTGAAGCTGTTTGTGGCGATATAGGAGAATTTCTTTGCCTTCGACAAAATTTTCTTTCCAATAGGGTGTATCTGTTGTAAGGGGAAGCGCTCCACAAGCTAAAGCCGTGAAGACACGTTCATGCGAACCTTGCTTAAAAAACGGCATGCTGTTTAAAGCTATTTTACTTTGCTTTAGTATTTCTAGGCCTTCTTGAAAAGAGACCGGTGGATGAACAGTGACATTCTGAAAATCACTCAGATAATGGTTCCATCCAAGCAACATTGCAGATTCATCTTCAGCATGTGTTCCAAAAACATGAACTTGCGCATTTTTAATTGATTGAATGAGTTCAATCCGATCTTTACCGCGTGTGTAGCGATCAACATAATAAAAAAGAGAGAGGAAATTCACCTTTTCTTGGGGAACACTGGAGGCCTTCCATGCCGTATAAATGGCGTGTGCTATTGAAGTTTCACTTTCAGAGAGAACCATTTGAGAGGCTGCGGCGATAATTTTTTGAATTTCTTCCGGCTCTTCATCTTTCCAGTAAGTTTCCAATGTCTCATAATCGTAGCAACTTCCAAGAAAAACCACGTCGTAAATTTTTTCCTTTTTGCCGGTTCCAATAAGTTCCTTTTCAACAGCATGAGGAAAGAAAAAGCTATTTTTATAGTCACCTGTGCGAATGGAGTGAACATCTTCTTCATCTACGCAGGAAATAATGGAGTATGGGCTATGGGTGAGTCCTGTGCTGTAAACAGCGGGGTCGACAAGGATCGACCAGTGTGGAACTTGTAAATAGTCACATAAAAAAGAGTCTTCCGAAAGGCGGTGAATGGAGTTAAACGAACAAGTTAGATCCGGATTAAAGCGTGCAATTGAAACAAGGGCTTCTGTATCTAGGCAGGAAGTTTGTGCGTCGATACAGAATGTTTCAATGCCCTTACGTTTCAATGCATCTGCAAATTTTTCAGTGAAATAGCGCTTAGACTCATACAAGTTGTAATTTGTGAGTAGGCAAATGCGATTAAGCTGTCTATTCATTGAAAACCTATTTTATTTTTTAGGAAAAAGCTCATTAGCAGAAAAGAAAAAGGCAACTTCGTTTTTGGCGTTGTCGACAGAGTCTGATCCATGAATAGCATTTTCGCTAAGTGATCTAGCAAAATCCGCTCGAATTGTTCCTTGAGCCGCCTCTTTAGGATTTGTTGCCCCAATGACTTCGCGATTTTTAGCAACACTATTTTCACCTTCAAGTGCTATAAGCACTACAGGAGCCGAGCTCATAAATGTGACAAGGTCTTTATAAAAAGGACGTTCCTTGTGAATGGCGTAAAATTCTTCAGCCTGCGGCTTTGTAATGTGCGCCATTTTTAGGGCTATAACATGAAGTCCATTTTTTTCCAAGCGAGCAATAATTTGACCAATATGATCAGCGGCTACTGCATCAGGTTTGATGATGGCTAGAGTTTGTTCTTGCGCGGCATGCAAACTGGATAGAAGAAAAAGAGATGCGAATAGAGAAGAAATATATTTTTTCATAAAACCTTACATTAGGGTTAAAAAGTTCTTAAAGAGATGCGACCCATTTTCAGTCGCAATAGATTCAGGATGAAACTGTACGCTTTCAATTGGGAAAGTCCGGTGACGCAGGCCCATAATTTCACCTGTTTTTGTTTCAGCTGTAATTTCTAAACAGCTTGGCAAGGTTTCACGTTTAGCAACTAAAGAATGGTAGCGGGTAGCTTGAAAGCCTTGTACCATTCCTAAAAAAACGCCTTTGCCGTCATGAAAAATACTGCTCGTCTTTCCATGAATTGCCTTCTCAGCGCGAATGACGTTTCCACCGTAAAGCGTTACAAGGCATTGGTGCCCAAGGCAAACACCTAAAATGGGGATTTTTCCTGCGGCTGCTTCAATAAGATCAAGCGAAAGTATTGCTCGTTCAGGAGTGCCGGGGCCTGGTCCGATAACAATCCACTTGGGCTTTTTCTGAATGCATTCTTCCGTTGTCGTTGTGTTACAGCGAACAACCTCAACACAAGTTCCCAGTGATAGGAAACTTTGTGCCAAGTTGTAAGTAAACGAGTCTAAGTTGTCAATCAGCAATAGCATGAATTATCTTGTACGTGGGAGGATCTCGTCAGCTGTAAAAAAGAACTCGATTTCTGTAGCAGCATTGTCTTCGCTATCGGAACCATGGACAGAATTTTCTTCGATACTGCTAGCAAAATCTTTACGGATCGTTCCTGCTTCAGCTTGTGCTGGATTCGTAGCACCCATGATAACACGATTTTTTGTAACTGCATCATCACCTTCAAGAACCATAATAAGGACAGGGCCTGTGATCATAAAAGAAACTAAGCTAGAATAAAAAGGACGTTCTTTATGGACAGCATAAAAACTTTCGGCACGTGCTTTATCAAGGTGCAGCATCTTAGCAGCTACAATTTTTAGCCCTTTGTTCTCAAAGCGGGAAATGATATCGCCGATATGATTTTTGCCAACAGCGTCGGGTTTGATAATTGAAAGAGTTCTTTCTTTGGTCATTGTTAATCCTTGGTTTGTGAAATTCGTATATAGGCAGTGTACTAAAGTTAGGACAAAATTGCATCTCTTTAATTTGCAAATGTTGAGTAGCAAAACTCAAATGTGAAGATTGCGAAAGATGCGAGGACGACTCAGTTCACTAGCTTGCTGCTTACTTTGTGGGAATAGCGCAAAATATATGAGAACATAACGATAACCTGATTTTTCTCTTCTCTTCTTCGGTCATGAGTTATATAATTCAAGTAAACTTTCTTCTTCAGGGGCTTCTATGAAATTTCCGCTTTCTTGGCTAAAAGAATATATCGATGTTGATCTACCTGCTATAGATATTGCTAAATTACTCACTTCTGCCGGACTTGAGGTTGATGGTATTACAACAGTTCAAGCCACAACCAATGGAAGTGCCCCATCGTCCAAACAAGAAGATTTTATTTTTGAGGTCTCTTTAACACCAAATTTAGGTCATTGCGCTTCACTTCTTGGAGTTGCTAGAGAGCTCTCTGCCGCTCTGGAAAAGCCTATAAGAGCTTCTCAAACTCAAGTAGATGCGAAAGGCCCTGATATTCATGATCATGTATCTGTTGAAATAAAAGATTTTAAAAGCTGCCCTCGGTATGCCTGCCGACTTGTTCAAGGGGTTAAAATGGGACCATCGCCAGAGTGGATGCAGACGCGGTTGACCGCGAGCGGAATAAGACCGATCAACAATATTGTCGATATCACAAATTATGTGCTGCTAGAGTCAGGCCAACCCCTTCATGCTTTCGATTTTGATAAATTAAAAGGTGGGAAGATTATCGTCCGTACAGCTACGCAAGACGATGTTTTTGTCACTTTAGATGGTCAAGAACGTGTTTTGTCTACTGAAGATTTACTGATTTGCGATGAAGAAAGGCCCATTGCCATTGCAGGTGTCATGGGAGGATTAAATTCTGAAGTTGATGAGTCTTCCACGAATGTGCTTATCGAAGCAGCCTATTTTAACCCAACTTCTATAAGGCGAACAAGTAAACGTCTAGGGCTTCAGACAGATGCTTCCAAACGTTTTGAACGTCATGTTGACCCTCAGAATGTTCTTAAGGCTTTGGACCGTGCGGCGTGGTTCATGCAAGAAATTGCGCAAGGAAATGTATGTAAGGCCCTTCTTGATCATTCAGAGGCTTCATTTGATGAACGTGTCGTGAACTGTCGGTTATCTCGTATTAATCTTCTGCTAGGCACACAACTTGGTGTAAGTGAAGTAGAAAACATATTTCATCGCTTAGATTTCTTAGTCCATTGGGATAATCTAGATACATTCACGCTAAATATTCCAACATATAGGGCCGATATTCTGCAAGAGATTGATCTTATCGAAGAAGTCGCGCGTATTTACGGCTATGACAACATTATAACTGCTCAGCCGTATTACCATGCGTCGACGTTGCCGAATGCGCCAGCTTTCCTCTTTGAAAATGAAGTGCGATCCCGTCTTTTAACAGAAGGTCTGCAAGAATTTTTAACTTGTGATCTCATCGGTCCTTCAATGCTCAAGGTTGCACAAGAATCCTTAATGCCCAATGATGCAACCATTAGAGTTCTTAATCCGACATCTATCGAGCAGTCTGTGTTGCGGACTTCACTGCTTCCAGGCCTCTTGCAAACCATCAAGTATAACTGGTCTCATCAGATACATGACATTTCAGGATTTGAAATCGGAAGAATTCATTTCAAAGAAAAAGAAAACTATAGGGAACAGTCCGCTGTTGGGATCATCATGAGTGGAAAAACGGCTCCGCTGCATTGGAGAAATAAACCGGAAGAAATAGATTTTTTTGATCTTAAAGGTGTCATTGAAGTTCTAATGGAAACGATTGGAGTCGAAAGATCCCTGTTTCAGCAAAGCTCCCTACCAGCTTTTCACCCAGGCAGACAACTTGCTATTTATGTAGGATCCCTTGAAATCGGTTCTTTTGGAGAGGTGCATCCGTCTATCGTCAGGCGCTTAGATGTGCCGCAACGCATTTTTTTTGCAGAAATTAACCTTAGTGATCTTTTCAAGGTGCGTGCAGAAAAAAATAAAATGCATGAGCTTGCTTTGTTCCCAGGATCCACGCGCGATTGGACAATTAAATTGCAGCCAGGTTTCCCTATTGAGGCGGTCTTTAAACAGATTGACACCGTGAAAACGGATCTACTAGAAAAAGTTATTTTGCTAGACCTGTATGAAAATGAAGCATTAGGAGCGGGTGTGCGAAATGCAACGTTTCATTTTGTCTATCGCGATAAAGAAAAAACTCTTTCACAAGAGTCTGTCGATGCTGAGCATTGGCGTCTTGTTGATGAAATTATGAAAATTGTCAAACGGTAATTATCTAGCGGAGAACCCTTATGCTATCAAGATCAATGTTTGGAAGTCTTTTTATCTCTTTAATAAGCGCTGGATGCCAACAGCAGTCCATAATTCAAGAAGAATGTCTTGATCGGTCATATGTCCATCCTTATGGCTTGGAAGTGGAAGCTGATCACTGGGTTCAATGTGGCCGCAATGGTCAGGTCGTTTCCTTTTTGCAAGATGGATCTAGAATCACTCAGAACTATGCAGACGGAATGCTTGAGGGCGAGAGCTCATATACATTTCCTTATAGTAGCCAGATACAGTGTGTTGAAAATTATTGGCATGATAAGCTTTTAAGCCAGACGACTTATGATGCATCTGGGATGCCACAACACGCAATTGTTAATTCTGATGATGAAATTAGGACGATTACGACATGGTATCCAAGTGGAAGCCCTAAAAGTGTTGAGAAATATGATCGCCATCTATTGGTGACAGGGGATTACTATACACCAAATAATCAGCGCGATTCATGGGTATATGACGGGCAAGGAGAACGCATTACACGTGATTATGTGGGGAATTGCATTTCATTAGATACCTATAAATGTGGCGAACTTGTTTTGAAAACGCTCTTTTATCCCAATGGGCATCCTATGGAAATTGCTCCATATATGGATGGAATGCTTCACGGAGAGCGTAAGACATACTATGATAATGGAGAGCCAAAGGCTTTCGAATCCTGGAGCTTAGGCCAACAAAATGGAACGACAGTTATATTTCAGAATGGTGAAAAATATTCAGAGCTTCCCTATCTTGCGGGTAAGAAAAATGGATTGGAGACACGTTACCGTGATGGATCAGTCGTGACACAAGAAATTACATGGCTAGATGATCAGATGCATGGCCCTACTTTTACGCATACAGGCAATAACGAAACAATGCTTTGCGATTGGTTTTATAAAGGACGATTGACATCGCAGTCAAACTATGAGTCTTTTAATTTACCAAAACCTAAAAACTGAGCCTAATAGTCGCGCAGCTCTTGAGTCCTGAGGCCAGTCCTTGGAGTGCGGAGATAAGTCTCAGCACTCCAAAATCAATAACCCTTTCTGTTTTTAAAGGACAAAATTTGAACCGTACATCATTAACTTTTATGGTTCAAACCAATACCCTATGTCAAACCTGACATTTTGAAAAAGACCTTACAGACCAAGCATCAAAAGGATAGATGACCCAATGGGAGCTAAGATTTTATTTGTAAAAGAATCTCTTGTTAAGGAGGTGCCTATAGGAGCTGATTTCCAGCGAATCCATGCACTTTATCCGGAGCTCCCGCTACGATTCGGATGCAGAAACGGAGAATGTGGAGTTTGCATCTTATTTATTGAAAAAGGGATGGAAAATTTAACTAAAAGAACTCCTGATGAAGTGAAAACTTTTGCTCGTAAAGGATTTCCAGTTAACTGCCGCCTTGCCTGTCAGTGTGCAATCAATGGTGACATCATTGTTGGAATTTTTCCTCCATCCCAAATTTCTTCAGAAAGTTCTCCAAATTCTCCCGAATCCCCATCCTCTTCGTAGCGTTTGAATGTGACAGGGTGATCGTTTATGTCAAACAAGATGACAGAATTGAACGGATCTCCAAGAATCTTATAAAACATTTTTTGGCTTGAAAGATTGATCCCATGCCCTGATGTTGAAAGGCAGCTACGGCAGAATTTTTTCTCGAAAGTATAAGTTTCAAATAAAATAAGCCGGTCATCCTGATTGTGGATCGCCGCAACGACCTTTTGTTCATTTTCCGAAATGATGACCTTCTGCCATGCTGTTTGCTCGGTAGGTTTCAAATGACGAAAATCTAACAATGCAGAGTCGTATATGATGCTCTCAAAAATGCCATTCATATATTTTTCAATGGCAATTCTTTTGCGATATGGATCCATCGCAATCTTAAAAGTGAGGGGTGCTTTTGGCTCAATCGCTTCAATTCCATAAGGAATGCCTTCTTTCCAGACGTAGTCACGGTAGTACTTGCTCATAAATTCGCTCTTTTTAAAACAAAAGGACAAGAGACCCATGGGACATAAAAGAACCATTTTCATCTTTTATATCCCTTTCAAAAAACATGCGCTTTAAGGCGCATCATATATAGCGCTAAAGAAACCAAACTGTTCATTCATACAGGCCTTAAAAATGGGATCTATTTCTGAAATTTTGGCACTTCCTTTGTTAAGTTTCTGATCGCAGTAATTTCTCGAGAGAGTGTTTAAGTTAGATTCTTTGTTTGAATTGACTAGAAACCTTTGAAAAATTGAATTTTCTGGCTTTATCATTTTAGGCATTGAATCTTTCTGACTAGGGGCTAGATTTAAGTGCTTAGATGAATTAAAATTGACTGACATATATCCTCCATAAAGTTTTGGAGGAAAACAGATCTAAAAATGCTGTTTTCCGTTCTGTGTCCACCAGAAAGAAAAATAAAAAAATGACACACTCCCTCCGCTAGTATGACCTAGATCAGGTAGTAAGGGTTAAGCGCTTTTCAGCGTTTTTTCAGCCCATATTAGGCACCCCTGGTGAACAATATAAGTTTATAAATCGGCAGTTAAGAATACAAGAAAATATTTTCTTAATATTGTTATTCCCTTTGCGTCTTTGCACCTTTGCGCCTTTGCGAGGCTGTGAAAAAATTGGAAAGATGCTTCAGTTGGCTGAAAAGTTGCATCTGACGCACTTCTCTTCTCGGTCGTAGCTATAGATACGACGTCGTCAAGAATTACATCAGCTGCAACTTTCGCCTAACTGCTGCATTATTTCGAATTTTTTCACAGCCTCTGCGTTGAATCTCTGTGTGGCTTCAAGCTTCCCGAATTACTCTCTTGAGACGAAAAGGAAAAGATGGGATAATGTTCTTTTTCAAAAGTGGAGATTTAAAACATGGCTGGACATAGTAAATGGGCAAATATTAAGCATCGCAAAGGTAGAGCCGATGCAAAAAAAGGCAAAGTCTTTTCACGAATTGCCAAGGAAATTATTAGTTCTGTCAAACTAGGCGGAACAGATACTAAAAGTAATACTCGTCTACGTTTAGCGCTCCTGAAAGCTCGGGAAGCCAATGTCCCTAACGACATCATCGAACGTAATATTAAAAAAGCTTCAAGTGCAGATCAAGCAGACTACACAGAAATGACCTATGAGCTTTATGGCCATGGGGGAGTGGGAATCATTGCTGATGTAATGACAGACAATAAAAATCGAATTTCATCAGATATGCGTATTGCAACCAATAAAAGAGGTGGTGTGGTTGCTACTCCAGGAGCTGTAGCATTTAATTTTGACCGTAAAGGGGTTTTACAGATTTCTAAAAAGGGCCTTGAAGAAGAAAAACTATTTATCGCTGCTACAGAAGCTGGAGCGCAAGATTTTGAAACAGTTGAAGAGATATATGTCATTACAACTGACCCTGCAGACCTCTACGCAGTCAAAGACGCCCTGGCTGCTCAAGGGTATGAGTGCACTGAAACTTCACTCGATATGATTCCTAAAACGAATATTGATTGTGATCTCGAGACTGCTAAAGCGAATTTAGCCCTTATAGATTGGCTTGAACAGCTTGAAGATGTGGACGTTGTTTACCATAATATGAATATTCCTGATGAATTAATCTCAGAAGATTCTTAAGAAGTAATTATGACAAAGGTCATCAAACTTCCAAAAATGACAATTGATCGCAGCCAACTTCTGCATTTGGCGCGATTCTTTTCTAAATCAGATGGATGCTGCTTTTTGTACGCGGGTAAAGCAGAACCCAATAGCTCTTCTACCTTTTCTTTCTTATGTCTTTTTCCTTATGAAACGATTGTGATCACACCAAATCTTCAACGCTATGAGCAAGGTAAGCGCACCATTGCTCTTTCGAAAGAGGCAAATCCGTGGGATGGTCTTAAAAGGCTGTTTCCCCGATTTAATAAATTACATTCAACACCAGAATGGGTGGGTTTTTTTAGCTACGAAATGGGCGCATATAGCGACCAGGAAATGCATTGTGCATATACGCCTGCAAAAACTCCCGACAGCTATTTTCAACGCTCAGCTCTAACTTTGAAGGTAGACCACATTACAAATTGCGCAGAATTGCTGTTTGAAGAAAGTGCTTTAGAATTTTTGGAGGAGGAATTTCGCGGTTGTGTCGAAGCTCTTCTTGATCCAGACTTTTGGCCCGATCTTTTGGAAGTATGTATAAGTGATGATTCTACAGATTCTGAGGAGATTCCTTTCACCTTTGAATCTTTTGAGAGTCAGGAAAGCTATTCGAAAAAAATTCAGCAAATTCAAGAATGGATTTCAGCAGGAGACGTGTATCAGGTCAATTTGTCTCAGCAATTCTTACTGAATGGAAAAAAAGATCCGTATAAGATCTTTGAAACACTTGCCCAGAATAATCCTGCTCCTTTTTCAGCCTTTATGAACTTTAAAGACTATACGATTATATCTTCATCTCCCGAAA
The DNA here is from genome assembly GCA_013813265.1 of Parachlamydiaceae bacterium. Taxonomy (GTDB): domain Bacteria; phylum Chlamydiota; class Chlamydiia; order Chlamydiales; family Parachlamydiaceae; genus JACCRY01. The sequence continues at coordinate 51,612 of JACCRY010000162.1, read as the reverse complement.
GTTTTTTGAAGAAAAAACAAGGGCTTTTGGAGACGCGCCCCATTAAGGGGACAGCGCCACGTGGTAAATCCGCCGAAGAGGATGCTCATAATCGTGAAATGTTACTTAATTCTCCAAAAGAGAAAGCAGAATTGCTCATGATCGTTGATCTAATGCGCAATGATTTGGGGAAAATAAGCGAGCCAGGAAGTGTGAACGTAAGCAAAATTTGGGAATGTGAGACCTATACAAATGTTTTTCATTTGGTTTCAACAATCTGTTCTACCCCTATTCCAACCCTTGACTCGCTTGATTTAATACGCTCTTGCTTTCCAGGAGGCTCCATTACAGGCTGTCCTAAGTTACGAGCAATTGATGCAATTTCGCTGTTAGAAAAGAGGCCTCGAGGGATCTACACAGGATCCATTGGGTACTTCGCAGGAAACGGAGATTTCGATTTTAATATCGCCATTCGAACAATTACTTATTGTGAAGGTAAAGTCGATGTACAGTTGGGTGGAGGTATCGTCATTGACTCTGATCCCGATCGAGAGTACGCGGAAACTTTTCATAAAGGCGCTTCAATATTTAAAGCGTTGGGAGTTACTCATGATTTTCTGTAATGGAGAATTTCTTGCCGCTGAACAGCCCTCGATCTTAACAAGTAATCGTGGTTTTCTTTTTGCTGATGGAGTTTTCACAACGTTAAAAGTTTCTGAAGGGAAAATTTATTTTTTCAATGCGCATTGTGAGAGGTTTTCTTTACATTGTAAGGTAATGGGATTTCTTCCTCCAAAAATAGAGTCATCAGCGATATGTAAATTGATCGAACTGAATAATGCTCATAGTGGGACTTGGAGGCTGAAAATTATTGCTACTGCAAAAGCTCATTCAGAGGGGTTAGCACTAGGTCTGCGAGAAGTTGGTTCGTTTGCTATGCTTCTAGATCCTTATCTAGAAGAGAAAAAGGAGTCATGTTCCTTAAAAACTTATATTCAACCAATTGTAACCCCCTTTTCTCGTATAAAAAGTCTAGCCTGTGCGGCTCGATTTAATGTACTAGAAGATGCGAAACGTCACGGATGTGATGACGGACTCGTCTTGAGTCCGGAAGGATATTTAACTGAAACGGCATTTGCGAACTTCTTCTGGAGGCAGGGCAACTGCCTAATGACTCCGTCGCCTGCCTTACCTCTTTTGTGGGGTATAACGCTTCATTTTGTTGAGATCGCAGCAAGGCAACTAAAGCTGGACTGGCAAGAAGTTATAAAAACACCTGCAGAAATTCCTGCAGATGGGCAGCTTTTCATTTGTAATTCTTTAAAAGGGATTCTGCCAGTAACTAGTTATGATTATACTCCATTTGCCCGCGATTCTGCATTCGAAAGTCAGCTTCAGGTGGAGTATAACCAGTTAGCAGATTTACATGTTATTGCACATTAAGTTCCAAAATAACGGTTTCCAAAGTCTCCTAGTCCAGGCACTATGAATTTTTTTTCATTAAGTTTTTCATCAATTGCAATCACTACAACTTTGATTTCAGGGAATCTTGCATTCAAAATCGCAAGCCCTTCGGGTGCAGCTAAAACCGATGCAATAACAATGTTTTTTTCTAAAACACCTTTTTCTTTCAACAAGTCAACAACTAAAGTTAAGGTCCCACCTGTCGCGATCATGGGCTCTGTAATAATGACTGTGGTGCATTTAGAAATTGTTGGTGACAATTTCATATATTTGAAATCAGGTTCAGCGGTCTCCTCATTGCGTTGAACAAGGACTTTACTAATAATAGATTCAGGAAAATGTTTCCTAAATGTATCTAAGAGTGCATCCCCAGAGCGCATGATTGAAACAAATTCCACCCGTCCTTGCAATTTTTCTCCTTGATAGCTTTCTAGTGGTGTTTCGATGTTGACTGCATAGGAGGGTAAGTACTCAATGACACGGTGTACAAGAAGCTCTGTAAGCCTGTTCGCGGCCTCACGGAATTTTTCCGTAGTACTGTTTTTGTCGCGTAGTTGAGTCATTAATGCGCGCTCATATTTACTTTGCTGAAAAGCGGGTTGAACTATTGAAAAATCGTTGGAACTCATAGCCGCTCCTTTTAAACTTAGTGTCATCGCAGTACTGAAAATAAGGCTCATCATGCATGTTCTTAAGTTATGTACAATAGGTTTTTTCATGAAAGTCATTCCTTTTTAAAATGAGCATGGAAGTGTTAAAATATCTTTAAATGCAAGAGTATTGTCAAAAATGAATTTAATGTCAGCCATTTATGCAATTGTGATCTCTTCACAGCTATAGACATCCTGAATAGAATTTAAAAGAATAATCCCATCTTTCATAGGCTTTTGGAACGCTTTTCTTCCGCTGATAAGTCCCATGCCTCCAGCTCGTTTATTAATAACAGCAGTTTTAATTGCTTCAGTCAGGTCATTTTCTCCGGAAGCGCCACCTGAATTGATTAAACCGATGCGCCCCATATAGTTATTTGCAATCTGATATCGGCAAAGATCTATTGGATGGTCACTGCACAGGTCTGAATACATTTTTTTGCTGTATTTGCCATAACTGCTGTTTTTATTTAATGCTAAGTAGCCTCCATTATTTGTAGGAAGCTTTTGTTTGATAATATCAGCTTGAATAGTCACACCGAGGTGATTGGCCTGGCCTGTTAAATCTGCACTATCATGATAGTCGACTCCATCTACTTTAAAGGCAGGGTTCCTTAAATAGCACCAAAGTACTGTCGCTAAACCATATTCATGGGCCAGTTGGAAGGCTTGTGAAATTTCAATGATTTGGCGATGACTTTCTGGAGACCCGAAATAGATTGTGGCGCCTACTGCAACGGCTCCCATATCTACAGCTTGTTTAACATTTCCGAAAAGAATTTGATCATAGCTATTTGGATAGGAAAGCAGCTCATTATGGTTGATTTTGAGTATAAAAGGTATTTTGTGAGCGTACTTTCTTGCCACGGAACCCAAAACTCCCACTGTTGAAGCCACTCCGTTGCATCCTCCTTCAATTGCCAATTTAACAATATTTTCTGGATCAAAATATTGAGGATTTGGAGCAAATGAGGCTCCTGCAGAATGTTCAATCCCTTGATCTACAGGAAGAATTGAAAGATAGCCAGTCCCGCCTAGTCGACCATGATTAAAAAGTGCAGCCAAATTACGCAACACTGAAATTGGACGGTCGCTTGGAACTAAAGCCTTATCTATCCATTGATTGCTAGGAAGTAAAAGGCTTTCCTTAGGGATCGTTTTGCAAGAATGTGTCAAAAGCGAATCAGCTTCTTGTGCAAGATGGCCTTGAATGTCTTCGTACTTGAGCATAATGTGGACTCCTAAAGTTAAAAGTACAGTCATATACTCCCTTTAATTTCGAGTCAAGATTTTGAGCTTGGTTCAAATAGACTTATATTTGTACACTAGTACACTGTAAGGTAAGTCCGTCCTCATCAAACTCCGCGAAAGGACCCGCGGTTAAAGTCTTAAAAGTGACCAAATATGTACATGTGGGATCACTTTTAAGCCTTCAACCCCGGGTCCTTTGGCGAAGTTTGATGGGTACGGACTTACCTTATAGTGTACTACATTTTAAAGGAGACTCACTATGTCGGATAAAAATGAAAGAAGCGCTCATACTCAAACTGGAAAAAGTGCTATCACCCCAACGCGTAAAGAAGATTACCCTGAATGGTATCAACAGGTTGTCAAAGCGGCTGATATGGCTGAAAATTCCCCGGTCCGTGGGTGTATGGTTATTAAGCCATGGGGCTATGGGATTTGGGAGAATATTCAACAGCAACTTGATTTAAGAATTAAAGATACGGGCCATGAAAATGCTTACTTCCCCTTATTCATTCCCCTTAGCTATCTAGAAAAAGAAGCGAAGCATGTCGAGGGGTTCGCAAAAGAGTGCGCTGTCATCACACATCATCGCCTGGAACTAAAAGATGGTAAACTGATTCCAGCAGGAGAACTCGAAGAACCTTTGATTGTACGGCCAACTTCAGAAACAATCATAGGTGAATCTTTTTCTCGATGGGTGGAGTCTTATCGGGATCTTCCACTCTTGATTAATCAATGGGCAAACGTTGTACGATGGGAAATGCGTCCACGTCTTTTCTTACGAACCACAGAATTTCTTTGGCAAGAAGGACATACAGCACATGCCACAGCTGATGAAGCTGTAGAGGAATCTCTAAAGATGCATGAAGTTTATCGTGAGTTTATGGAAGATGTCCTCGCAATTCCTGTCATTGCTGGAGAAAAATCGGCTGGAGAGCGTTTTCCTGGAGCTGTTTCAACCTATACTCTCGAAGCAATGATGCAAGATTGTAAAGCTGTCCAAATGGGGACTTCTCATTATTTAGGGCAGAATTTCGCAAAGGGTTCCAATATTACTTTCAGTAATCAAAATGGGGAACGTGAGCATGCCTATACGACTTCATGGGGTGTTTCAACAAGAATGATCGGTGCAATGGTGATGTGCCATTCCGATGATGACGGCCTAAAACTTCCTCCACGCATTGCCCATAAGCAAATTGTGATCCTTCCTGTAATTCCTAAGCCAGAACTTGAAGCCGCTGTACTAGCATATGCGGAAGATATCGCGGCAAAATTGAGATCATGTCAATTCCATGGAAAGAATTTGGCTGTGATTGTAGACAAACGAGAAAAGCGAGGCGGAGAAAAAAATTGGGAGTGGATTAAAAAAGGAATTCCTTTGCGTATAGAAATCGGACCAAGGGATATGGAAAACCATTCTGTAATGGTATGCAGGCGAGATCGTCCTCATAAAGAAAAAAATAATATCGCAGTCGAAACTCTTCCGGAAAAAGTTTTAGAGATGCTTAAAGAAGTCCAACAGGAACTTTTTCAAGTTGCATCTGCCTACTTGGAAAAAAACACTCACCGTGAGATGAAGTCTTTTGAAGAATTGCAAGCTTTTTTTACCCCAAAAAACTCCGAGAAACCTGAAATTCACGGGGGATTTGTTCTTGCAAAATGGTGTGGTGATCCTGAAAGTGAAAAATTGTTGGATTCGTTAAAAGTTTCAATTCGTTGTCTTCCGCTAAAGCAAAGTCAAACTCAAGGGACTTGTATTTTGACTGGCAAACCGGCTACAGTTGATGCAATTTTTGGTAAATCTTACTAGGGGAATTGTAAAACTCGAAAATACAGCCTTTTTGCCCTTTTCCAAATGAAAGCAGAAAACATACAAAGTTAACTCTTAGGGGTGTTTTTTTTAATTTTTCTGCTTACATTTGGAAAATCTCTCAAAATTCCGTTTTTTTCGAGTAGTGCAACTCCCTCTAAATTTTAAATTGACCTCTTTTGTATTTTTGTTTAGAGTTTGAGTTTAAGGAAATGTTCAATAATAATTTATACGATTGGGCTGCGGCAAAGCCCCGGAGTTGAACGATCAAAAGTGATCCTGTATTTGAATACAGGGTCACTTTTGATCGTTCAACCGCGGGAGCTTTCGCGCAGCCCAGACGTGTAAATTATTGTTGCACACTTCCTAAATTTACCTTTCACTTCATGGAGACAACTGTGAGAAAAACAAGTTATACCTGCCTCTACTTAGGGACATTCAGCCTTGCCTGTGGAGCACTTTTTGCTGATGATGATATCGACACGTCACTGCAAAATGTAGGATCGGAACAAATGATCGATAAGACTTTCAGCGAGCAATATCCTTTTAGAGTTTCAGCTCAAGGTGATTGGATTGGACGCAGTAAAATCGATAAAAGAAAACATCACAATCAACATGTGGACTTTCATGTCGCCTCGGCTCAGGTTGAAGGAGTTTTTTATTATGATCCTCATTGCGATGAAGGCCTTGGTGGTGCGATTGGCTATGGTACAACTTATTTTCATTGGAAAGAAAATCCTTATTTTCGTGTAAAAAATATAAATGAGCTTTCTGTGACTGTGTCAGCCTTTTCACAACGAATTACAGGCTGGTTGTGGCAGTCACATGTAACAGCAAATTGGCAAACAAAATACCATGACATATCTGAGTATACCAATTATGATATCGTATTATGGGGACGCTATGAACTAAAAAAGTGTTTTCATATGCACATTGGATTTTTTGCGCAAACAGGCATGAAGATCGATCATATCTTGCCAATCTTTGGTTTTGATTATACAATTAATGAAAAATGGCAAATCAACGCTATCTTTCCTTTAAATGTTTCGATTGTCTATGCAATTAATGACTGCTGGTCTGCCTCTCTTGCTGGACGCCTTTTTAATATTCGCTATAGGGTCGGTAAGCATGAAAATGAAAGTAAGGGCTTAATGCAATATCGTAATAAGGGTGCAGAATTTGCTCTTAACTATAATAAAGATCGTTATTCAGCAAATATCCATGCTGGTATGACTTTCGGAGGGCAATTTAAAATCTCTAACCGCAACAATAAGCATAAACATCACTTTGACATAGGCTCTGCAGCCTATGCAGGTGGTGAATTAGCTGTTAAGTTTTAGGGTATGGATCCCAGCCAGCTTTCTCAAGCAATTAAAGTCGGTAACATCAAATTTGATGAAGCACGCAAGGAAATAGGGAAAGTTATCGTCGGGCAGACGGAGATGGTCGAAAGCTTGCTTTTGGCCCTCCTTGTCGACGGGCATATTCTTATTGAGGGGCTTCCTGGTCTTGCTAAAACTTTGGCTGTTACAACACTTGCCAAAACGCTTCAATGCGATTTTAAGAGAATTCAGTTCACGCCAGATCTTTTGCCTTCCGATCTAACCGGCACAACAATCTATAATTTAAAAGAAAGCACGTTTAGTGTTAACAAGGGGCCTGTCTTTACTGACATTCTACTTGCTGACGAGATTAATCGTGCTCCGGCCAAAGTGCAATCCGCATTATTAGAGGTCATGCAGGAAAGGCAAGTGACGTTGGGCGGAGAAACTTTTAAAACGGGTAGTCCTTATCTTGTTTTAGCAACCCAAAATCCAATTGAGCAAGAGGGGACATATTTGTTACCGGAAGCGCAGACTGACCGCTTCATGTTCAAAGTCAAACTGGATTACCCAAGTTTAGAAGAAGAAAAGGAAATTTTGGCTAGAATGGGTACCTTAGGGGAACGTCCTACAGCTAAGCCAACGTTAAGCGGAAAAGAAATTCTTGAGACGCGTAAAATTGTCGAAAATATCTATATTGATGAAAAGGTTGTGGATTACATTTTAAGAATTGTCTTTGCAACAAGAGAACCGGAAAAATTTGGCGTCGATATCAAAGGTTTGTTAATGTTTGGCGCTTCACCTAGGGCAACTCTTGCTTTAAAAATTGCAGGTAAGGGGCATGCATTTCTGGCCGGTAGAGCTTTTGTAACACCTCATGATATCAAAAAAGTTGCTCATCGAGTTCTCCGTCATCGTCTTCGACGTTCTTATGAAGCCGAGGCGCAAGGCCTTTCTTCCGATAATATAATTGATCGTATTCTTATGACTCTTCCTACCCCTTAACTCCTACTCATTCGCGCTTTCAATAATAATGGCTCAGCAAAGTAGCTCGACACACCAATTTCGAGTCTAATGCTAACCTACAAAACCTCCTGACTTTTCTCCAACTTACTCGCGCTTTTTAATAATAATAGCTCAGCCAAAGTAGCTCGACACATCAATCATGCTTTTAACTCAATCTTTTTTTGAATACTATGCAGTGTACTCGATTGATTTTTTTTAACGCAAAGCGAGGCAATCCCAATGACACCCTTATCGCAAACATATTATTTTTGAAACACTAAGGCACGGAGGACACAGAGAAGACAAAAGAGAATTTAAATATTTCCATACCACTGTGCCCCTCTATGGGTTTAAAAAAAATAATCATTGCAAAAGCATTTTATCTAGGAGAAGCTGCAAAAGACGCAAAGGTGTGAAGATCATTAGAATGAATGAGTCCTTAAAAAGATATCTTCTCTTTGTAAAAGCCTTATTCATGGTTTCTAAAACGTTCTTTGTGCCTTTGCGCCTTTTTTTGCTGCTTCTTTGTGTTAAAAAAATAACTACCTTTATTTGTAGGATGCCACAGTTTGCAGAACTTCCAACTCAGCCCTACTTCTTGATTCTTCAAATCTTCGCGCTCTTCGCGTTAAAAAAAGCTGACTATACGCGAAAGCCTCTAATTTCCTTCCTATCCAAATGCTGCCTAACAATGATTTCTAACTTTTCCAACTCAACGCGCTTTTCCAATAAAAATAGCTCCGCCAACTAGCTCGACAATTGACAATAAGGTTCGTATGTGTTGATGCACGGGCATAACCAATCGCTGAGTTATAGTCGGCCTCAACATTGAATGTCGAGCTACTTTAGATGAGTCAATGTTAGAGGAAGTTTGTGAGGCTCTTAGATCTCACGATGGTTATTCTCATTTAGAATTGATAAAATATTGTTTATGTGCTAACTTCTATTTAAGTCTTGACTGTTTATTATTTTAAATATAAAATTAGAGGAAAAGTTTTTATTGTTTCACAGTTTATTAATTTTAAGGTTTTGTGATGTCGTTCCCAATTATTAGTAAATCTCATCACAGTATGAAAGAACAAGAATCAATTTCCTGCTTCCCAAAAAATACTACCGAAGAAATTCTAGGATTGATTGCGTCAGTAGCAAATGGGGCTTTAATCGGTGTTACAATTTGCTTTGCTTACTCGAATCCCGTTGGTTGGATTGTGACTGCAACTATAGTAAGCGGAGCTTTGATTGGAGCTTTAGTCTTTTCAATTGCAATCTATGCCTATCGCCATTTTAATGGCCCTGTTAGTGAAAGCCCTAATCAAAATGCTGTACGTGCTGGCGTCAAAAGCGAGAGGGAAAGTGACCAAGAAAGTGATCGATCTGAGATACAGAATTCTAATGCTTCCATGGAAAGTTATACATCAGTGGAGTTGTATAACTTTACAAACTCTCCATTCTCAGAAGATTCAAGTTCGTGCCTCCTGGAAAAATCACATTCTCAAGACATTAGCATTGAAGATGAGAATATTGTTGACGTTGTAGAACCATTTTCAGAATTACAAAAAGAACTCATAGCTAACTTGCTAAACAATGCTTTAACCATTGAAAAAAAGGCAAAAATTAATTTAAACAGTAACGCGGCGATATCAAGTTTAAAATTGCTTCAATCTTATGGATTCGAAAAAAATGTTTTGAAAAATTATAGGGGATGGATTCACATTTGGGAATCCGACTCTATCCCGCGCTATCCAAATCTTTTGAATAGTGTGCTGACTATAGACATTAAAAAAATGAAAGCTAATATTATAAAAGGATTTATCTACGATGGACGTCCTTTTATAGCTTTTAAGTTAAATCCGGAGATGTTGAACATATTCGATGATTGCTCTAGTGAAGAACAAAAGCCTGCAAAACCACAGGTCTGTATATATTATGATCATTCTTCGTTTGGGGATGAAACCAAAAATTATGTAGCGAAAGTAACTGATGAAAGTGGGAAGTTATCCTACTTTCTGAATAACGAACAGTTCCAATCTTTAATTCAAAATGGCATCATATCCCATTCATCAGAAAATAGTTTATCTTCAAATGGATCTGAAAGTTACTCAAGTGAGCCTGAAAGTTACACAGACATGATTGAAAGTTTCTTAAGTCAGTCTTAAGGTTAAACAAATTAAGGAAGCGTAAAAATGTTTTCAGTTCAAATAGATCATCAAAGCTGCGGGACCTCCTATCCTGATTCTTCATGGTACAACATTGTAAATTTTGAAAGACCTTCGGAAAATCAACCAAATCTGATCAAAATCGACGATCAACGCGGACTCCTTTCTAAAATCGGATATGCTGCTTTAGCCATTTTTAGACTACTTGTTGTTGCATTTGAAAAGAACATTCAGCGGTTATCTAGCTGGATTTCAGGGGAGAATTTTCCTGAAGCTCAAATGGGTGACGACGGAAAGTATCACTATCCCGATGCAGAGCTTCCTTGGAAATCTACAGATACTGAAAGTAATGGATTATTTTTAAACGGCCATGGCCTTCGCGGTAATCCTAAGGATTGGCAGCTCTATTCAGAAAAGATTGAAGAAAAAATTCCTGGAGGTCATCATGTTTCTCCAAAAGTAGTTAATGGTGGGAATTGTGAACTTGAAGTGTCTGCAGACCCTTATCTCGAAATTTGCGAAAAGTATTTATCTCAATTTCCTGGCCGTCCGATAACTTTAACGGGGACATCAAACGGCTCACGAATTATGCAGTATATTGAAACGCATTTAGATCCAAAGGTCTAGGAAATTCGATACTATCTTTAGTATCTATTGCCGGAATTCAGTACGGTACTGACTTGGTCGATACGGCGGATAAAATGTGCTTGCTGTGGGCAGCTAATCTTAATGAAAGTCTAGCGAGTGATTTTCATTGGGGTAGTGAAGGAGCTGTTACTAGATTGGCGGCTTGGCAAGATAAACAAGTCATTTGGCAAGAAGAAAACAAAATTGTTCGTCACCTATTTTGTGCTTCATTGGAAGATGAGCAAGTCTTTAGTGTTTCGAGTTCTTTGCCACTAGCTCCTGAAGGTGTAAACGCAAAGTATGATTATAAGATTTATCAAGGTGAAAGCCACATCAGTATTGTCCCGGCAGCTTGCAAAGATATCGTCGAATGGCTGCATGCCTAAGGGCAAGTTCAAGAACCGAAGGGAGTTATTGACTTAGGTTTGTAAGACCGGTATAACAATAGCCCAAGTCATCTTAAACGTAGCCTTACCATGTTAAGTGACCTACAATGCGACGAGGTGCAAAAATGCAATCACTCGTCTTAAACATGCCCTCATCATATTAATGACCCACAATGCAGCAAGATGTAAATTTACACCTCACCGCAAACAAATTTCATAAACAATAAGCTCTGTTTTTTGCTTCTTCTTAAGCAACTTCTGTATTTTTTGCATCATTAGAAATTACGTACAATCTTTTTTCTTTAAGGCATGTTCTTATTCTACCTAAAAAAGTCCTTGCTATAGCTACAATTGCTCTTTTTTTACCAGCACGATAAGCCATTTTTTCGAAAGCTGTTGTAAGTGATGATCTTTTATAATGGCTATCCAGGCAGCTTCAACAAGTATACGGCGTTTCAGTGACTTCCCTTGCCGGGTTATGTGCCCCTGTCTTACATGCTCTCCTGATGAATATTCCCTAGGTGTAAGTCCCGCATAACTAAAGAGTTTATTTTCATTAGAAAATAGTTTATCTTCAAATGGGTCTGAGAGTGACTCAAGTGAGCCTGAAAGTGACGCAGACAAGTTTGAAAGTTTGTAATAAGTCAAAAAGTTAATAATTTGTGGTCAGAGACATTGCGCAAAACGAGATGCTCATTGTGCATCTCGTAATGACTGTATCTAACAAGCGCCTTGTAGCTCTAAATCTCGAATATTTACCAGGCCAGCTATACCATCATGGCTATAACTCCATAGTGAACTTATGTGAAGGGTGCTCAGTAATAAACCTAGAGCTTTTAATGTAGCATAACCCAGAATAGCTATCTGCAAAGCTGTAATTACAGCCCCGGCAATCGCTAACTGAGCTAAGAGAGGGGGAACTAAGCAAAAAACCAAGACAGCTAAAGCAATTTTACCAATTAGTTTTGCCATATTCCAAAGAAAGTGATCCTTTTCAACTTTTTCGACCGCTTTTATAGCTTCAGGATCCGCACAAGCCATTTTTAGCTTTGCAGTTCCCGCTATGGCTTGTGCCATAACCCATGTGTCTCGGTCAGTAAACCAAGGGATCCAGCTATCAGACATCGCTTTTTTAATCGTTCTTTTTAGAGGTTCAGTGTCGATGATGGCAATTCTACCATCGTTTGTAAAGTACATATTGTTATACGATAAATCAGTAAGACCTAAAAAAGAAAGTTCTGCTAAGGCTTTAGCTTGTTCAGGTGTTATGTCTCTTTCAGATTTGCCTTCAACTAATGCTAAAGCCTGACCCCCTAGAAAAGCATCTTGTTTTATAATTTCTTTTACTTGGTCACTTTGAGGTGATGCAACCTCGTCTGATAAATCAACTTTTTCAGCAACAACAAAGAATTTTTGGCTAGTCTTGTCCCAATAGATGAATTTTTGAGGCACCATAACATGTTGTTCAAGATGGTTTGCTCTAATAAAATTACGAATTTTATTAGCTTTCCTCACTCGGTAAATGTTTGTGTCAGATCTCAATTGAGCAGCTTCTGCGTCTTCACCAGTTCGGTCTCCTTTGAGGACCCAGTTACCTGCATTATAAATGTAATCACTTTTAAGGGTAGGCGCATTTTTTAAGCTCTGTGTAAATATTTCATCAATTTCACTTTTACAATTTTTCGGAGCTGAGCATGAGGCATGGCCCAATAAGAATGGAAGAAATTTATTTGGTAAGCTTTCAAGGGTAAGATTATTCATATGTTCTCCTTAATACAAACATGATTTTTTTTATTTTATATGCATCACAATAGATTTGCAATTGCAATATTTTAATGTTAATTTAAAAAAAAATAATCTAGAATATTTATTCACAAATATTTTTCTAAGTTTCAACTCATGATTAAGAATGGCTATCGAGTCAAAACAACCCCAAAAAATCCGTCCATCCCTCCATTTGAAGGCAAGCTTTGAAACGGTTCATCTACAATTTTTAAACCATAAGTTTTCACGAAATGGTCCATTTGTTCATGGTTCTCTTCTTTTAAAAGACTGCAGGTACCGTAAACAATTTTACCATTGGGTTTTAAGTAACTTAAGGCTTTTTCAAAAATTTGTCTTTGAAGTCCGGTAAGTCGCTGAAGCATTGCGGAATCGTAGCGCCATTTCATGTCTGGGTTGCGACGTAGGGTGCCGGTTCCAGAACAAGGGGCATCCACTAAAACCCAGTCCATTTGTTTTTTCAGCTTTTTGAGTCTTGCAGCATCATCGGCATGTACAATTTGAGCATTTTGGATTGATGCTCTTTTAAGTCGCTTGCGACACTCTGATAAAGCGTGAGTGCGGATATCATGCAGAAAAATTTGCCCTTTCAATTGCATTCGAGGTGCAAATGCAAGTGTCTTACCTCCTGATCCCGAACAATAATCGAGCACTTGAGCTCCAGGCGCAGCCTGCACAAGGTTCGCTAATAGCTGGCTACCTTCATCCTGCACTTCAAAAAATCCTTTTTTGAATTCATCTAATGAAAAGAAACTGATTTTTTTATGAAAAATAATTCCATCAGGAGAAACAGGGCATAAGGAAATTTCAAAAAGGTTCTCCCATTCTTTAAAAAGTGCCTCTCTAGAAATTTTTAGAGTGTTCACACGAATGGTTGTAGGTGCTGGGCTATTGCAGATGCGACAAAGATCGATAGCTTTTTCTAGCCCATGCGATGCCACAATAACGTTAAAAAGTTCGTCAGGAAAACTGACGCGGGCAGGCAAGGGAATTTCAGGGTCGTTAGAAAGAGTCAACAAATCGTTTTGGAGGAGGGTCGTAAGTCGAACTTCCCAATCGCGGGCACTATCTGTCAAATAGTCAATAAGTCCCTGCCAACGGGTCAGGCCGTAAAGTGTTTCTGCGATAAAACCTCGATCATTCGATCCGAGAGCTTTGTGAGCGCGAAAATAATGATGGATATGTAGATCCAAAGGTAGATCTTGAGCGGCATATCCTTCTAAGATGGCATGTAAATGGTGATAACGAAAGGGGATATGTGTCATATAACTCTACAGTTAGGGATTAATGTTAAATTGTATAGATTTAGTAAGAAAAAGTAAAGAATTAAATTAGCTAAATTGCTTTTAACAATTTGCATTTAAATAGCAGAAGTGGTACACTTAATCCTTCAAGAAAGAATTTAGACTTCTTGTTTAGCATTTTGAGCCTTTCTTTCTTTTAGGGAAAAGACAAGAAATGAGATCATTAAAGTTCTCTAATTAAATGAGAACTGATCTCGGTGATTAGAAGAGGGCTTTAGGAATGTAGATAATGGATGGATGCAGCTCTTGCATGGGCATTCGAAAAGAGAGAAAGCAAACTCTCTAAAAAGTAGATTGTTAATGAGCTTGCAACCATAAAAACCAATAAATAGGAGTTGAGAAATGGGACAACCTTTGACAGGTGTAGACAACACAACAGTCATTTGCTGTGGTATCTTTACAGTGGATAAAGACAACTGGGAAGGCGTGATCGCACTTACAGACGGTGTTAAAAGAACTGTGGTATATATTGTTGGGGGAAGCGTTAATCTTCTTAAGCAAGCTACTGGAAGTATTGATGGCTGGAAGAAGCTTGCAGGTGTTATAACTCCTTTAGCAGCGCTTATGAAGTTTGGCGAATTTGCAATCGTTGCAGAAGCCCTTGAAGCGATTTCTGCTCAATTTGAAACAGTTAAGCTTCTCCTTAGCGGTACAGGCGGGGTTAACATTATTCATGATTTTTTAAATAAAGATTTTGTTGAAAATTCTAAAAGCAAGCACAACAATCACGGTGAAAATTATGTCGCTGTTGCAAAAAGAATTCTTCTTATAGGTGTGAACACCCTAAAACTGGTCAAGTTTGGTAATAAGATAGGGCTATGCGTCGATGTTGCTTCAGAAATTTCTAAGTTTCTTGGAGGAATTCCAGTTATGTCGATTCTTCTTGCCGGTGTCACCACATTGAGCCTTATCGGGAATGGACTAACATTTTGGACTATTTCTAATGATAAAGATGATGTGATCGTAAAAATTAATCGTTTTATGAATAATCAATCAGGTTCCCCAGAAAGGACGCGTGTTCTTAAGGAAAAGTTAGAGGCACTTTTAAAATCCACTGAAGTTGCGGGGGAAGTCAAATCAGATCTCGTTACAAATGAAAACATTGGTTCTGAAGAAGAACTTAGTGGTTCTGGTTCTGAAGACGAACTTACTGTTTCTGAAGATCAGGCTATAGAGGATGGCGAAATAAGACAGCCCCTCGTAGAAATGGGCCTCTCAGATGATTTACAGTCTGAGCAAGTGGACGTGATAATAAAGCCAGCTGACAAATACTACGCAAATTTTACCTATACTCAGCTTAAACAAGAAATAGCGCGGGTAAAAAATGAGGCCAAAACAGCAAATGCGCTAAAGGTGCTGAGAAGCAAGAAAAATGACATAATTGAAAGCTCACGAGCAATTGATGGCGCAATATTAGGCCACAAAGATGTGTCTGAAATAAATGCTTTAAGGGAAAAAAATGCCCAGCTTTACGTTGATTGCGCTAAAATTACAGAGCAATACAAGGCGATTAAGGCTGAGTTTAAGGCGTATAATACAATGACTGCCGAGCAATTTCGAGGGTATAAAAAAGTTCAGCTTTTTGCACGTATGTCAGAACTGGATCAGAAAAGGGATAAAGAATTGAGAGATTTCGTTATTAATCTCATCACAATTCCTGGCATTGTTTTAGGGTTAATTAAAGATATCTCTGGCCTTGGGGCTATTATGGACCTAATAGACCTGATGACTGGCGGATTAATACATGTCGATGATGAAGATATGGTGAAGGCGTTTATTTCAGGTGTTTCTCTCATGACAGGTGGATTTGAACTTTGGAAGTTCCTATATGAAGAGAATCATAAGGATGAGCCGCAGAAAATTAGTGCAGCAGCATATAAACGTATAGACGAGTGCAAATTAGAAGTAGCATAGTAGCTTTAATTGTTCTAGAGGCTTTACTCGCCCTAAAAAAAAGGCTCAACAGGGACTCTGTTGAGCCTTTTTTGCTAAAATGTAAAAAATGTAGCTCTGACCGTATTCTGAATTTTCCAGATTCTTCATTTTTAGGAACTTTTTCTCTTGTTAACATTGCTTGGCAATGATAAATTTTTTTCTATGAACGAATTTTCGAACAATGCTCTTTCAATAGAGGGCGATAATCAAAGCACATCACCGCAACATCTAGGCGTGCAGGAATGGCTTGCCGTTGTCTCAATTTTAGGATTTATGCTTCTTCTGACTTTGATTGTCTTAGATGGGCGTCATGATAGCCGAGCGGTAGTGGTCGATGGAATTGAAACAGTTCATTTTCTTAAACCACAGGAAGTAGAAGTTCATATTGAAGGTTCTGTTATAAATCCCGGCCGATACAAAGTGAAATCGGGGACCTCTGTAATGGAAGCAATTATTCTTGCAGAGCCACTGGAAGAAGCAGACCTCAGCAAAATTAAAGAAACATCACGTGTGAAAAATGGGTTAAATATCCACGTTGCAAGCCGACAAATGGTGACAATTACAGTCTCAGGAGCTGTTCCAAGACCCGGGGTTTTTAAAATTTTAAAAGGCACGCGGTTATCAGAGTTAAGAAATCATATTGAATTTGATGAAAATGCAGATCTCTCAAAATTAGCAAAAAAGCGTCTTTTAAAAGACAACGAAGTAGTTATTGTCCCTGTCATATGTCCTAAAAAAGAGGCAGTAAACGCCTCTCAAACAATACCTCAGCAAACAAGTCTTGTTGCAAGTAAGAATGATAAGCCAGTCGTGAGGAAATTGGCAAAAAGTCGTAGAACTAGAAGACTCATTGAAGCTCAAAAGCATTCACAACGCTTGTGGTCAAAGCAATAACTCCAATGAAAGACAAGGGGTCGAAGGGTTTAGGGACCTAAGGGTCCTACAAGAAGGTTTTGCTAGTATTGTCACCATAACTTTTTTCTTTGTCTCTCGTCTCTTGCCCTTCTTTGTGTCTTTGCCCTTAGGTCTTTTGGGTCCTTGCCCTTAGGCCTGCTTTGTCTCATCAACTTCCATCATATTTACAACATCCTCATCCATAAATACATGCTCCTATCCCCACACTCAATGTAAAGGCACTTTCTAACATTTCGAAAAATAATGAAAATAGATGCTTGTGCAAAAAGATAGTCTTTGATAATATCGCTATTTAGGCCAGTTCATCTAGACATGTTCATGATTTAAAGAGCAGTGAAAAGATGGACAAAGCTAAGTGTTAATGTTTCCGTAAAAACGAAACCAAAGTCGCCGTTTTGGCTCTGGGAAGAACGCATTGCGTGCGTACCTTCTCACTTGAAAAAATGGTTTATTTGTCTATTACGATGTTTACAAAAACAAAACAGCCACGGACTTAACCGAAAGTGACTGATGAATTTGATATTTTTCAAGGATTGAAGTATGGCGCTGAGACTAATGGGTAAAAAGCGTGGGATGACTCAGCTTTTTGATGAGCGTGGCAATGTCGTCGTCTGCACCGTCATAGAAGTTGAACCAAACGTTGTGACGCAAATCAAAACAAAAGCTATTGATGGCTATACAGCTATTCAACTTGGTTTTGAAATAGTCATGACAAGCGATCCGCGAACAGTTGAGCGACGAGTAAGAAAACCGCGCTTTGGTATTTTTCAAAAAAATTCAATTAAAGCTAGACGTTATTTAGCAGAATCAAGACTCGACACTGTCGACGAATATGCTGCTGGACAAGAACTAGGTGTTGAAGTTTTTGAAGAGATTACGTTTATCGATGTTGAAGGGCGTTCTAAAGGTAAGGGTTACCAGGGCGTCATTAAGAAATACAATTTTGCCGGCGGACCTGCTTCTCATGGTTCCTCCTTTCACCGCCATGCGGGATCGACAGGAATGCGAAGTACTCCGGGACGTTGCTTGCCAGGCGGACCTCGTCCAAGCCATATGGGTGATCAGCGTAAAACAGTGCAAAATTTGAAAGTAATCAAAATTGATAGAGCCGAAAACATCATCGTTATCGAAGGTGCAGTACCGGGACCAACAAATGGTCTTGTGTATCTCTCAGCGGCAGTCAAAAAATAAACGATATAAAGGCGCAACAGCGCGAAATATAGCTGTTGCAGACCAAATCAGTGTGGAGATAAGATTGTGTCGACGTTAAAGAAATATGACCTCTCAGGCCGAGAGCAAGGCCAAGTAAAGCTTAACGAAATGCTAGTTGTTGCGAAAGCGAACGGGCAAATGGTCAAGGATTATATTGTCGCTTTGCGTGCCAATGCGCGTCAATGGTCGGCAAATACGAAAGGACGCTCGGAAGTCAGCCACTCAACAAAGAAACCTCACCCTCAAAAAGGTGGAGGCCGTGCACGCCAAGGGTCACTCGTTGCCCCTCAGTATAAAGGTGGTGGACGAGTCTTTGGGCCAAAACCTAAGTTCGATCAACATGTACGTATCAATCGTAAAGAGCGTCAAGCAGCAATTCGCTCCTTGCTCGCAGAAAAAATACAAGCAGGTAAAGTGCATGTCGTAGAGAATTTTACTCTAGATGCACCAAAAACGAAGCGCGTTATTGACTTCATGAAAGCGACACAGCTGTCAGGCCGAGTTCTATTTCTAGGTGAAGCTGCGTACTTAGAGCCCTTCACGGAAGGACTCCCAAGTTTCAATGTTAGCCAAGAAATCCACAATAATTTCATTAAGAGTATGAGCAATATTCCTAAAGCAAGCTTTGCTCTAGTGAAAAATATCAGCGGATATGATGTTCTCGTGGCTCACCATATTGTACTGACAGAGAAAGCGCTCAATGAGCTAAATGAATGGTTATGCTAAGCAAGGATAGATGACAATGACTCTTAAAGATCCATACAAAATTGTCAAACGACAGCACCTGACAGAGAAGGCTCAAATGCTAGAAGGTCTTCAAGACTCAGAAAGCAATCCTTCAGTGCGCCGTTGCAAGTCACCGAAAGTAGTTTTTATCGTAGACCCTAAGGCAACGAAGCGCGAAATCTCAGCTGCAGTCGAAATGATATATAAAGAAAGACAGATTAAAGTTGTTGCAGTCAACACAATCAATGTCAAGGGTAAAGTCGGTCGTAGACGGGGACGTATCTACACAAAGCCTTCTTTCAAAAAGGCTGTGGTGACTTTAGAGGCTGGTGACAGTCTCCATGATAAATAAAGATAAGTTCTCTAAGTACGAGGCGTAGAAATGCTAAAAAAATATCGACCGATAACTCCAGGAACTAGGCAGTTGCTCTTGCCAATGAATGAAACGCTTACATGCGTTCCAGGTTCCCGCGCTAAGGTTAAACCTACAAAGTCGTTGCTATTGCCCAAGAGACGAACCTCAGGACGCAATAATAACGGACATATTACTTGTCGTCATAAAGGTGGTGGCCATAAGCGTCACTATCGTATTATTGATTTCAAGCGCGATAAAGAGAATATTCCAGCACGTGTAGCCTCCATCGAGTACGATCCTAACCGTTCTGCTTATATCGCACTATTGAATTATGCAGATGGAGAAAAGCGCTACATTTTAGCACCTCAAGGACTGATTGTTGGAGCAACTGTGCAAACAAGCGCTGAGCCCCCATTTCATATAGGTTGCTGTATGCGTTTAAAGCACATGCCGATTGGTTCTGTTGTAAACAACATTGAGCTTTACCCTAACAGGGGAGGAAAGCTTGTGCGTTCAGCAGGTCTATCAGCTCAGCTAATGGCTCGTAGTGCTGGTTATGCAACATTGCGTATGCCTTCAGGTGAAATGCGTATGATTCATGAAGAATGCAAGGCTACATTCGGAGTTGTGTCCAATCCGGAACACAACTTGCGAGTTGAAGGTAAAGCAGGCCGTATGCGCTGGAAAGGCGTTAGGCCTACTGTGCGTGGAACGGCGATGAATCCTGTCGATCACCCTCACGGAGGTGGTGAAGGAAAGCATAAGGGAAATATTCCTCAAACACCTTGGGCTCTATTCACTCGAGGTCTACGTACGCGTTCTCAGAAGAAGTCCAATAAGTTTATCGTTAAAGATCGAAGGAAGAAGTAAGTTATGGCTAGATCCCTAAAGAAAGGCCCTTTCGTCGATCATCATCTTCGTAAAAAAGTTGATGAAAATAATCGCCAGGGCTCTAAAAAGAGCATTAAAACGTGGTCAAGGCGTTCAATGATTACTCCCGATATGATCGGGCATACTTTTGATGTGCACAACGGACGCAAGTTTTTGAGCGTTTTTGTCACAGAAAATATGGTGGGTCACCGGTTGGGAGAATTCTCGCCAACGCGTACATTTAAAGGGCATCCAATTAAGAAGTAAAGGTCGCTGATAATGGATTATGCAATTGCTGTTACTAAATATCTGCGCATCAGCCCACGCAAAGCTCGCCTTGCAGCTGGGCTTATCCGTGGAAAGACTGTGCCACAGGCAAATACTCAGTTGCAATTTTGCAATATGAAAGGGGGTCGCCTTTTACAACAGACCCTCGATAGTGCCGTTGCCAATGCTGAAACGCAGTTAGATCTGCGCAAAGAGAATATGATCGTTAAGGAAGTCCGTGTTGATGAAGGCCCTCGGCTTAAACGCTCTAAGCCTAAAAACCGAGGTGGCCGCCACGCAATCTTAAAAAGAACTAGCCATTTTACGATCATTGTAAGCAGAGGAGAAGTTTAATGGGCCAAAAGACACACCCGATAGGATTCCGTCTCGTTCGCAATCGTAATTGGCGCTCAAAGTGGTTTGCCAATAAGCAGGAATTCGGAACGTTGCTCATCGAAGATCACAAAATTCGAACCTACCTTTTGAAAAAAAGTGCACTGCAAGGTACATCGCGTATTACGATTCGTCGGATGAGCGAAAAGGTCGAAGTGACAATTCATACAGCGCGTCCCGGTATGGTTATTGGGAAAAAAGGTGCTGAAATTGAAGTCCTCAAAGGAGAACTCTTCAAACTGACCGGCAAAGAAATTTGGATCGAAGTTGAAGAGATCAAGCGTCCGGACCTCGATGCAAAGATTGGTGCTGACAACATAGCAAAACAACTTGAGCGACGTATTCCATTTCGCCGAGCAATGCGTAAAGCAATGCAATCAGCAATGGATGCAGGTGCTCTTGGTGTAAAAGTTCAAGTTTCTGGTCGTCTTGGTGGAGCTGAAATTGCTCGTACAGAATGGTATAAAGAAGGTAGTACTCCTTTACACACAATCCGTGCAGATATCGATTATGCAACAAGTCGTGCTGAAACAACCTACGGTAGTATTGGCGTTAAGGTCTGGATCTATCGCGGCGACGATATGCACGTGAAAAAGGAGGGCGCTTAACAATGGCTCTGATACCTAAGAAAACGAAACATAGAAAAGTCCAAAAAGGGCATATGACCGGCATCAGCAAGGGCGGTAACTTTGTTCACTTTGGCGAATTTGGAATACAAGTTCTTGAAAGAGGTTGGGTGACCAATCAACAGATCGAAGCTTGCCGTGTTGCAATCAATCGTTTCTTTCAGCGTCGTGGTAAAGTTTGGATCAGAATTTTTCCAGATAAACCCGTGACAAAAAAGCCGGCAGAAGTTAGAATGGGTAAGGGAAAAGGTGCGGTTGATCACTGGGTTGCAGTAGTGCGTCCAGGAAGAGTTCTCTTTGAGGTCGCAAACGTACCCCGTGATATGGCCCAGAGTGCATTACGACGTGCATCAGCAAAATTAGGTATAAAAACGCGTTTTGTTGAACGCGTTGAACAGGTTTAGGGACAGTATGACAAAAGTTAGTGATCTACGCGATCAATCGATTGAAGACCTTGAAGCCGCTTGCGGTGAAGCACGCAGGGACCTCTTTTTACTGAGGGGTGAAGCCTCTCAAGATAAGAAGATGGAAAAACCCCATCGTGTAAGACAGCAACGCAAAGAGATTGCCAGAATATTGACAATCTTGCATGAAAAACAAACGGCCTCAGTGTAGTCTGCTGCCTCTGGCAGCAGGAAAAAGTGCAATTTAAGGAAATATGATGGAAGCAGAATCTGAAGTTAGAGGAAGCCGTAAAACGAAGAAAGGAACTGTTATCTCCAATAAAATGGATAAAACAGTTGTCGTTAAAGTGCAGAGGACCATGCGTCATCCGCAATATGGCAAAATCATAACGCAAAATACCAAGTTTTACGCACATAATGAAGATAATTCGTTGAAAATTGGTGATGTTGTTGAAATTGTTGAAACGCGCCCCCTCTCAAAGTTAAAACGTTGGCGCGTTGTAGCCCCAAGTTCATAAAGTTAGACGAAATTTGTTAAAAATCGGAGTTAGAGAGTCATGATTCAGCAAGAAACCCAGCTTAAAGTCGCTGACAATACTGGAGCAAAGCGGGTCAAGTGCTTTAAAGTACTTGGAGGATCGAGACGACGCTATGCTGGCGTAGGAGATATCATTATCTGTTCCGTCAAAGAAGCTGAGCCAAACGGAAGTATCAAAAAAGGCGATGTTGTTAAAGCCGTTATTGTGCGCACTAAGCGTTACATTAAGCGGAAAGATGGAACAAAACTGCGCTTTGATGAAAACAGTTGTGTTCTTATCGATGACAAGAATAATCCAAAAGGGACTCGCATTTTTGGACCCGTGGCGCGTGAAGTACGTGATCGTGAGTTTTTAAAGATTGCCTCACTAGCCCCTGAAGTAATTTAAAGCTAAGGTACGAAAAATGAAAAAACAACCAGACAGCAAAAAATTGCTAAAGATCGGCGGAGTGAGCAAAAAGATGCGCAAAGGCGATCAAGTCATGGCATTGACAGGAAATAATAAAGGCTTAACAGGAACTGTGCTTGCTCTTAACGGAGAAAAAGTTTTGGTCCAAGGTTTAAATGTTTGTAAAAAGCATATGAAACCTTCAGAACTCTATCCAAAAGGTGGTATCATCGAGCGCGAAAGGCCAATACATGTTTCAAATCTACGCGTTTGCGTCGATGGAACACCTGTTAAACTAAAAACACGCGCTTTAGATAACGGCGGCAGAGAACTTTTCTACATGAAAGGCGATGCAGCTGTATCTTATAGAGTGATTAAGAAGTAAGTAAACGCATTAAATGAGTTTTAGGTAAAATGGCTAGGTTAAAGAAAAGATATCGCGAAGTCGTTAAGGCTGAGTTGCAAAAAAAGTTTGCCTACTCTAATCCAATGAAGATTCCAGCCTTGATCAAAGTCGTGATCAATATGGGAGTTGCTGAAGCATCGAAAGATAAAAATGCTCTGCAAGATTGTATAAAAGAGATGACGATGCTTTCTGGCCAAAAGCCAATTATCAGAAAAGCAAAAAAGGCTGTTTCGAATTTTAAATTGCGAGAAGGGCAACCTATCGGTATCAAAGTCACGCTTCGTGGATTGCGAATGTACGAGTTCATCGATAGATTTTTCAATATCGCATGCCCGCGTATTCGTGACTTTCGTGGCTTTCCTGTGAAATGCGATGGCAGTGGCAATTATAGCTTAGGAATCGAAGACCAACAGATCTTCCCTGAAATAAATCTCGATCAGGTCAAAAAGACCCAGGGTATGAACATCACATTTGTAACTACTGCTGCTTCCGATGAGGAATGTACGGAATTGTTGCGGTTGCTCGGTCTACCATTTAAAAATTTACCAATAGCGGTCGTCGCTTAAGAAAAGAGGAGAAGGAAACATGGCAATTAGCGACCCAATAGCTGATTTCCTGACAAGGATTCGCAATGGGCTTAAGGCTGAACATCGATTTATCGACGTGCCTTGGAGCAAGTTAAAAGAAAATATCGCAGAAATCCTTAAAAATCAAGGTTTTACTGAGAGCTACCTCGTTAAGCACGACAATAAGCAACGTGGAACAATTCGTGTTTTTCTGAAATATGGTTCAGGGCGTCGTCCTGTAATCCAAGGAATTAAACGCGTCTCAAAACCAGGACTGCGACGCTATGTCAGCCGTAAAGATATTCCTCATTTTTATGGTGGACTTGGTCTTTCGATTGTATCGACTTCACAGGGATTATTGCCCGGTGACGAGGCAATTAAGCGCAATATCGGTGGCGAAATTTTATGCATGGTGTGGTAATTCGTAATTCCCCAGCAAAACTAGGATTGGAGTATATTTGTCATGTCACGTAAAGGTAAAAATCCTGTTCCCCTTCCAAAGGGTGTAGAGGTTAAAAAATTAGGTAACGAAATCCATGTTAAAGGCCCTAAAGGTTCTTTGCATCAAAAACTCGTTCCTGGAATTACAGTTGAAATCGAACCGGAGCAAATCCTAGTTGGTCTTGATGAACAACATCAAGATGCTGGTAATATGCACGGCCTCTATCGGTCACTCATCCATAATATGGTTGTTGGTGTTACTGAAGGGTACTCAAAACAACTCGAGATGATCGGCGTCGGATATCGTGCTGCTGTTCAAGGTAATGTACTCGATTTGCAAGTTGGGTATTCATTCGTTATGAAAGACGGGCAGCGTACATCACAAAAACGTTCGCAGTTGGTTATTCCTGAAGGGATTGCCATTAAAGTTGAAAAGAATACGCAGATTAATGTCTCGGGTATCAATAAGCAACAGGTTGGACAAATTGCGTCTGAAATACGTGCAATTAAACCACCTGAGCCCTATAAAGGCAAAGGCATTCGTTATCCGACTGAGCATGTCCGTAAGAAAGCAGGTAAAGCTGCGGCTAAGAAGTAAAATGTTTTTAATAGCTTTTGAGGTAGTATGAGAAACGCATTGTTGGAAAATCAAAGAAAACGCAACTCGAGAGCGATGCGCGTACGCAAAAAGCTGCGTGGAACGTCCCTCAAGCCGCGCCTTTCTGTTCATAAAAGTAACTGTCACATTCAAGCACAAATCATCGATGATGAAACGGGCAAGACAATTTGTGGCATTTCAACTTACGGTGCTGAATTTAAGGCAACTGAATTCTGCAAGAAAAATAAAGCAAGTGCTGATGCTTTGGGTAAACATATTGCTCAAATGGCTCAGCATCACAACATTAAAGAGGTCGTCTTCGACCGTGGCCCTTCAAAGTATTGTGGCATCTTGGCAGCTCTTGCTGATGCTGCTCGCAATGGTGGATTGCAGTTTTAAAATAGATACCAAATTTTAGGATACAGAAATGGCAAAACAGAGTGATTCGCAGCAAAAAGATAAAACCAATAGCGACCTCACTGAAAAAGTACTTCACATCAATCGTTGCTCTAAGGTTGTTAAAGGCGGACGTAAATTCAGCTTTTCTGCTCTTATTTTGGTCGGTGATGGAAAAGGGCGTGTCGGTTATGGCTTTGCAAAAGCTAACGAGTTGACAGATGCAATCCGAAAGGGTGGCGAAATTGCTAGAAAGAGCATGATCAGAATTGAAAATGATGGCTCAACAATTCCTCATGAAATTTTAGAAAAGTGGGATGGTGCGGTTCTCTTGCTCAAGCCTGCACCTGATGGTTCTGGTGTTATTGCCGGATCAAAAGTGCGAGCTGTATTTGAACTTGCCGGCATTAAAAATGTTATGGCAAAAAATATGGGCAGCAATAATCCGATAAATCAGATAAAAGTTGCGTTCAAGGCCATTCTAAAGCTCTGCAATCGCAATAAGATTAAACAAGCTCGAACAGCAGGAGCTATAGAATGATTTCATTATCAACTTTAAAAAATACAACACGCGCATACAAACGTATGAAACGTGTTGGCCGTGGTGCAGGTTCTGGACTTGGAAAAACTTGTGGTCGCGGAGAAAAAGGTGCGGGTTCACGTGCTGGATACAAGCGTCGTTTAGGGTATGAAGGTGGACAGTTTCGAACGTTCATGAAAATTCCTCAACGTGGTTTTAACCAAGCTCGATTCAGAAAACCTTTTGATGCAGTCAATTTAGATCAAATTGAAAGTATGTTCGAAGAAGGTGAAATCGTAAACCTAGTTTCTCTTGCTGAGCGTGGATTTCTTTCCGGTTCTTCCTATGGGTTGAAAGTTCTTGGAAACGGCGAATTGAAAAAGAAAGTCTCAATTGAAGCTCATGCATTTTCAGCAAGCGCACGTGAAAAATTAAGCGCTGGAAAATTTGCATTTACGCTTTTAGAGAGTTGCCAAATGACTTCTGAAGATAGCTTGTCTTCTGATTCAGATAGTGATGAAAAATAAGACGCTTTGCGTATTATGGCATTCAGAACTTTCTCTTAGAAGGTAACTTAGACTCAGATTTTCTCTTTCCCTCTTGATCCCGCTGCACAATTTTGCAGTAGGAGGGATCAGTTTCTAGGGTGTTGCGCTCAAACAATCAATTTGCTTCTGCGCAACACTGAGGACCTGGGCAAGGATAAATTGCATTTTTAGACAGAGTTTAAAAGTATAATTGAACCAAACCCAGGCCCTAAAGCTACAAAAGTTGCTTAATTGATAAGGAAGGCGTGATGCTGCAAGAAATACGAAGAATTTGCCAGGTTCCTGAGCTGAAAGCGAAAATTATTTTTACGCTGTTGATGCTTGTTGCCTGCCGCATTGGTGCTTTTATTCCTGTCCCTGGTATCAATGCTGAAATTGCTGTTAGCTATTTTAGGCATGCTGCAGGTGGTGGTCAAAATTTCTTTCAAATGGTTGACATTTTTTCGGGCGGTGCGTTTTCTCAGATGACGGTTAT
Organism: Parachlamydiaceae bacterium; assembly: GCA_013813265.1. GTDB lineage: Bacteria > Chlamydiota > Chlamydiia > Chlamydiales > Parachlamydiaceae > JACCRY01. The sequence goes on along the minus strand of JACCRY010000162.1, from coordinate 25,300 downwards.
TGCTTTAGGTGTCGTTCCGTACATTTCTGCTTCTATTATTTTACAGTTGCTTGTGGCTCTCTGGCCTTCATTTCAAAGAGAAATGCATGAGAACCAAGAACAGGGTAAACGCAAATTGACAAAACTTACGCGTCTATTGACTGTTGTACTTTCCTTTTTACAATCTGGACTTTTTGCAAAGTACGCTCTTCGCATGAATATGAGTAGTCCTGGAATTATTTCTGGTGAACTTCTGGATATTCAAATCGGTAACACTCCTTGGCTTTTCTACATTTTATTTATGTTTACAATGACCACAGGAACTGTTTTGCTGATGTGGATGGGTGAGCAGATGACTGAAAAAGGGATTGGCAATGGCATGAGCCTTATCATTATGCTTGGTATCCTAGCTTCTCTTCCTACAGCACTTGGAATGATTTTTCAACAACTAAATTTAAGTTCGCAAGAACCTGGGCAAATGAGTTTTACAGGAGTGCTTGTTTTGCTGACCCTCTTTGTGCTTATTGCCTTAGCTACTATATTGATCATTCAAGGACACCGACGTATTCCTCTTCAATATGCTCGTCGCGTAGTTGGAAGGAAAGAAGTTCAAGGTGGAAATTCTTACATTCCTCTTAAAGTTAATTATGCTGGAGTTATTCCCGTCATTTTTGCCTCCTCCTTGCTTATGTTCCCTGCAACTTTAGCTGGGTTTGCCGGAGGAACGTGGTTCGGTGAGCTTGCGAGTTCCTTGCAGCCTGGAAGTAACATTTATTTGTTGTTCTATGTGTTCTTAATAGTGTTCTTCACCTACTTCTGGACTGCAACACAATTTAAGCCTGATCAGATCGCTTCAGACATGAAAAAGAATGGAGCCTTTGTTCCTGGCATCCGTCAAGGAAAGCCTACGCAGGATTTTCTAGAAACAACAATGGGTCGTATTACCTTTATAGGGGCGTTTTTACTCGCTCTTATAGCAATTTTACCAAATCTCGTAGGGCGGTTCCTTGGGATTTCACAGACAATTAGCTATTTCTTCGGTGGAACCGCATTGCTTATTTTAGTGGGAGTTGTCCTCGATACTATGAAGCAAGTCGACTCACACTTACTCATGAAGCGCTACGATGGCTTTATGAAGCAAGGACGCAGCCGTGGAAAATAGAGTTTGCACAAATATGAATCACTATGTTAACATACACTCGGTTTAAGATAGGAGTTATCAATGCCAAGAATTCTCGGTATCGAGATACCAGATAAAAAACGCTTAGAAATCAGCCTCCGTTACATCTATGGTGTAGGTAGTGTTGTTTCTGCGGAAATTATACGTAAGTTGGGCTTAAGCCCAGAAATGCCTGCGCATAAACTAACACAAGATGACATTGCGCGTATCAATAGTTTATTGCAGACAGAATATGTCGTTGAAGGAGATCTCCGACGCCAAGTGCAAAATAATATCAAGCGATTGATCAATATTCACTCTTACAGAGGCCTTAGACATCGCTCAGGTTTACCTGTTCGTGGACAACGAACCCGTACGAATGCACGTACACGTAAGGGTAAACGAAAAACTATAGCTAACAAGAAAAAATAATTGATAGGGAGCGCATTACTTTGACAACTACTAAGCAGTCACAAACTGGCAAAAAAGCAGTTAAAACAAAACGCAAAGCCGCTCAGAACATCCCAGTAGGGATTGCTCATGTGAAGGCGACTTTCAATAATACAATTATTGTTATTAGTGATCCAGCAGGACATGTAATTTCTTGGGGATCTGCCGGAAAAGCAAACTTTTCAGGCTCACGTAAATCCTCAGCTTTTGCAGCAACTGTTGCAGCGCAAGATGCCGCTAAATCTGCAATGACGGCAACAGGCCTGCGTGAAGTCGAAGTGAATCTGAATGGACCCGGTGCCGGACGTGAATCTGCTGTTCGCGGATTGCAAAGTGCCGGATTGACAATTTCCAGTATTCGCGATAAGACCCCTGTTCCTCATAATGGATGCAAACCGCGCAAACGGCGTCGGGTGTAAAGTCCCTGGCCCCTTTTAAATGACAAATTATCGGGAGTTGCGTTATGTCAGTAAAGTATGGTAAGTTCGAATTACCAGAGGAAATTAGCGTCGATCAAGAGACGGAATCAAAGACTTTTGCGCGTTTTATTGCGGAACCTTTTGAAAGGGGATTCGGTCACACCATCGGCAACTCAATGCGTCGTATGATGCTTTCAGCGTTGGAGTCTCCGGCAATTATCTCTTTGAGAATTGAAGGTGCCCCCCATGAGTATATGGCCATAGAAGGAATCGTCGAAGATATGACCAATATCATTCTAAATTTCAAAGGGGCTCTTTTACGTTGTCTGCCGACACAGCAATCAAACGCTTCAAGCGAAGTGCGTCTTTTGACAACGACTATAGAGGTCACTCGCGAAGAACTGGATAAGAATAAAGGCCAGCTGGCTATTAACTTGGGCGATTTGATTCAAGGTGGATATTTTGAGGCGGTCAACCCTGACTTACATCTTTTTACTCTTACAATGCCAATGCGTCGTCGAATTGACTTACGTGTGGCTATTGGACGTGGATATGTCCCTTCTGAACGTCATTTTGTTCGCGACAAAACTTCCGATGAGATTCTCATCGATGCAGCATTCTCGCCGGTGCGTCTAGTTAACTACTCCGTTGAAAATACGCGTGTAGGTCAAGACACTGACTTTGATCGTTTGATTTTCGAAGTGCATACAGATGGACGTGTAACCCCAAGTGAAGCATTAAGCTTCGCTGCACAAATTGGGCAACGTCACTTTGATGTCTTCACAAAAGATAAGGCTCATCCTATGCTTTTTGATGAAGGCTTTGCTGAGCGCAATCCTTACCTCGATGAGATGATGGAAAAACTTTCTCTTCGAATTGATGAAATTGAACTTTCTGTACGTTCGACTAATTGCTTAAGCGGTGCAAATATAGATACGATTGCTGAACTAGTTTCAATCCCTGAACGAAGAATGCTTGAATTTCGCAATTTTGGCAAAAAATCGCTGAATGAAATTAAAGCTAAATTGCATGATATGGACTTATCTCTTGGAATGGACCTTTCTGCTTATGGATTGACGCAAGACAATGTGAAAGATAAAATGCGGCAGTATAATGAAGAGAGAAAGGGAAAGAGAGAGAAATATAAAATTAAATCTAAACCTCCTTTAGAAGATGACTCTTTTGAAGAGGACGATGAAGAGGATGATGAGGAATAAATTATGAGACACAGAAAAGATACGTGTAAACTTAATCGTACAACTTCCCATAGACGCTGCATGTTTGCAAATATGCTCAAGTCACTTATTGACAATGAGCAAATTCAGACGACTGTCGCTAAGGCTAAGGAATTACGTCGTTATGCAGATAACATGATTACGCTTGCAAAGAAAAACACTTTGGCATCTAGACGTCAGGCTATTAGTGCTTTGATGATCCGATTCAATCCTTTGACTGATAAGGAAGAGCGTGCAGCCCGTGGTGGAGATCTATCCTCATATAATGCAGATCGACGTGTTATCCAAAAACTTTTTGGAGAACTTGGATCTCGTTTTACAGAGCGTAATGGTGGTTATACCCGTATTATGAAAAGTGGCCATCGTGTGGGTGATAATGCTCAAACGTGCGTCATTGAGTATCTTCCAGAGGAATAAATCCTTACAAGATAGCGATGTTGTTTAGAGCACCATCGCTATTTCGTTTTAATATGACCTGGAAGTTGCGTTTTGCTAAAGTTTGAACCCCTATAAATCAACGCTCAGAGCAATTTTTCTTGGTCAAAATCCGATGCTGCCAGGCCTTTTACTGGCTAGAGCGTAGCATCAACCAGTAAAGTGCCGGGCCGCATCGTTTTTTTGTGTAAAGTCTATGAGAATAGATGGACCTAAAATTCAGGATAGATTACTCTCACCTCTTGTACGTCATCGCATTCAAAACATCTTTTTCGGATGCTCGGAGGAACTCATGTCAACTGTAATAGCAATTAATGGCTTTGGTCGTATCGGAAGACTCGTTTTTCGTAAGGCGATTCTTCGAGATGATATCACAATTGCAGCAATTAACGATCTTGTTCCCGCTGACAACCTAGCATATTTGTTAAAATATGATTCAGTTCATGGTTCTTTTGATGGGGATGTTTCCCATAAAGAAGGATTTCTCATTGTCAATGGTAAGGAAATTAGAGTTTTTTCAGAACGTTCTCCTGAAAACCTTCCCTGGAAACAGCTTGGAGTTGATTACGTCATAGAGTCGACAGGTTTTTTCAATACTGAAGAGGATGCAAAAAAGCATCTTATTGCAGGTGCTTCACGCGTGATTATCACCGCGCCGGCTAAAGGGAATGTTCCAACTTTTGTGATGGGTGTTAATGAAGACCGTTATGATCCTGAAAAACAGTTTATCGTTTCTAATGCTTCTTGCACGACAAATTGCCTTGCGCCGATTGTAAAGGTGCTGCTAGATAACTTTGGCATTGAAGAAGGGTTGATGACTACAATTCACGCCCTTACGGCCTCTCAGCCGTCAGTTGACGGTCCATCTAGGAAAGATTGGAGAGGCGGTCGTTCTGCAGGCCTAAATATTATTCCGGCTTCTACTGGAGCTGCAAAAGCTGTAGCAGAATGCATTCCGGAAATTAAAGGAAAACTTACAGGGATGGCTTTACGTATCCCCTTAGCTGACGTGTCTGTTGTCGATCTGACTGTCAGACTTACAAAGTCAACAAGCTATGAAGCTATCTGTCAAGCAATTAAAGCTGCTGCAGATGGTAAAATGAAAGGAATTCTCAGCTATTGTGATGAGCCTCTTGTCTCTTCAGATTTTATTGGAAGTTGCTATTCTGCAATTTTTGACAAAGAGGCGGGGATTGCTCTAAATGATAAATTTTTTAAAATCATTGCCTGGTATGATAATGAAATGGGCTACGCGACACGCGTCGTTGATCTGGTTCTTTATATGGCATCAAAAGAATCCCTTACCATTGACAGGCATTGAAACCTTATAACTTTGGAATAACTAAACGTGGATTTTACTCGCGAACCTATTATTGAAACCGTTATCACCCCAAAAGAGGGGTGCACCCTCGTCGTTCGCAGCAGCAAAAGTTCTGGTCAAGAAGAACATTTTGTTGATGCTATTGAGGTTGTTGTTTTTGGCAATGCCATTTTTTTTCGTTCTCTTGAGCGCCCTAAGGCATTTCTTGTTCCTGCTAGCGATTATGAAGTTTTAGAGGTCCGCGAAACGCGCCTCGTACTTAAGAATGTCGGGCTTGATCGCTCGATTAAAATTGCAGGTGGGCGGGAAGCTCCATTGCGTACTGGTCGCGAATTAACGAATGGTAAAACTGATCGGGTCATCACCCATTCAGATAAAATGAGTCCTTCATCGACCTTACCATCTGAAACACATTTTCAGGAACCGCCTACAGGCGCACTTGTAGGGCCTGCTGGTCCTGCTGAAGAGTCTGTAGAAGGGCGTGTTGATAAGAAGCGCGATCGTCGTCGGAATTATCGAAGACGTCGTGGAAAGGATGAGGATGGCATCAAATCGCAGGAAGATGGTGAGTCTGCAGATCTTAGAGATCCTGATAATTTATCAGTGGAGTTACCTCCTCCTCATTTGACTAAAGCTGAAATTGAAGCATCTGCCTCATCTGTTCCTGTTGCTGCTGTTTTGTCTTCCTTGCTTGCTCCTCCGCCAAATCTCATTTCTGAGACAATTGCGCGCTATAAAGATAATGTCTTATTTAAAGGGGCTTTCTTTTCAAAAGAAGAGGGGGATGAGTCGGGGTCTGAGGATGTACAAAAAAATGTTGAAGATGAAAGTGAAGATTCAGGGCATGTGGATGTAGCAGAAGAAGAATTTTATCATCTTCCTGAAGTTGAAGAAAGTGTCGAGGAGATTAAAGTTCCAAGTATGACGCTTGACTATCCTGAGTACGGAAGTTCTTCGGGGTTCCATTCTTGTGAAGAAGAATTAACGCAAAAGTCAGAAGAGCTTTCTGAGCATCTTTTAACTGAAGAACAACTAGATTTTCAGGAAGAAGTTGAAGATAATTTCCAAGAATTTTCAGATGGAGATTCCATACCTCTTTTAGTGGAGGATGAAGAAGAGAAACAGTTTACCGAAGATAAAAGCCCTCAAGTTTCATCTAAAAAGCGAAAAAAAGCTGAGGAAGAAAAAGGGCAAGAAGAAGCTGTAGATCCTTCTATAACCTAATCTTTGTGGAAAGAGCAAAAAGCTCTTGACTTCATTTTATAAGAGAGGTATCGTACATCTTTACGCTATCTTCTCTCGCTCGAATGGTGAAATGGTAGACACTAGGGACTTAAAATCCCTTGGGAGCAATCCCGTGCCGGTTCGAGTCCGGCTTCGAGCAGTGCCAAACCGCAAGAAGGTGAGTCGCAAGACTCAGTTACCTTCTTACTTAAAGGGGTTCAGGTCCGTCCAAGGCCTGATCCCGCTTTATTTTACCTCAGTAATTTGTCTATGTATCGATCCCGTGCTGGCTGTATGTCAAACCTACCTTTTCTATCTATGCTTAAGGGAATCTTAACTTGACATTTCGATGCATTCCGATGACGAGTTGGCTAGGACGTCTAGCCCCACATGAGACGATTGCATAAGTGACAAGAAATTATTTTTTTATTTATGTTTACAAAAAAAGGCCTCACAATGTATTCTAAGTGTGATTTACAACAAAGAAACAAATGAGGCCAAATGTCTTTTAGGCATACTTTATCACAAATGTGGACGAATGTCCAGTTAACACTCTTTCCTATGCTTGAAAAAAGATGTGGGGAGCTATCAAATGAACATAAAAATCTTATTTCTGTTTTAGAATTAATTAGAGTCGAAGATTTTCTTCCTTCTACAAAATTTAATTTTGGAAGACCTTGCAAAGATAGACCTGCTATATCTAGAGCATTTATTGCAAAAATGGTTTTAAAAATTCCAAACACAAAACAGCTCCTTAGGCTTTTAAAAGTTGATAAAAGCCTTAAGATTATTTGTGGATGGGAAGAAACAAATAAATTACCTTCAGAGTCCAAATTTTCTAGAGTTTTTAATGAATTCTCTCACTCATCCCTTCCTGATAGGGTTCACCAAGCTCTAATTAAAGAAGTCTATAAAGATAGCATTATTCTTCATCTTATAAAAGATTCAGCTCCTTTAAAATCTCATGAAAAACCAATTGAGAAACCTCCATTAAATGAACGAAAAAAAATAAAAAATGACAGACAAAAAAGAGAACGAAATGGAGAGTTAAACCGACGTCAAATTCAACTTCAGCAAGGTGTTGATCAAATGATTAGCGATCTTCCAAAAGCCTGCGATATCGGAAGAAAAAGGAGCTCAAAAGGTTGTGGAATGTCATGGAAAGGCTATAAATTACATGCTGCTGTAGACGATAATTGCATTCCAATTGCTGTAATTGTTACTTCGGCTTCATTAAATGATTGCGAAGTAGCAATACCTTTAGGAGCTAAGGCTAATCTAGTAGCGAAAAATTTATATGACTTAATGGATGCTGCATATGATGTCACAGAAATTAAAGAGCATAGCCTGTCAATGGGCCATGTACCAATTATAGATAAATGTGCGCGTAATAAAGCTCAAAAATTAGAAATAGAAAAAGAAAGACAAGCCAATAAATTATTAAATTTTTCTACAGTTGAACGTACAAGATATAAGCAAAGATTCCCTAAAGAACGATTTAATGCCTTATACCTGGGCTCTTATGGCGGTAGAAACCTTTTATATTCAAGCTACATGAAAAATTACTGTCATGTAATGTTTGGGATTTTAGCTATGACAGGATCAATGCTGGTCAAGCTTCTATAAAAATTTTAAACTCAAAAAACATCTATTATAATTTTAAGGTTTCAACCTGCTTAAAAATATTCAAATTTTGAACTTAGACCATACACTTTGCTTTTCAAAAAAATAACCACAGCTTTTTAGATCGCTAGAATTGAATTTTCATAATTTTTTTGTAATTTTTTTGCAAAGAATTGCTAAATTGAACTCAAAAGACTTTTGCAATCGTCTCATGCGGGGCTAATAACACCTTAAACTGCTCCCGCGGTCTCGCATAACATGATACTGTTTCGCGACCGCGGGAGCGGTTTAAGGTATTATTAGCCCCGCATGGAGCGATAGCGGAACGTGGGGTCAGCATAGCCTGATTGAAAAGCTGCGGCAGCAGTGAAAGAAGCACGTGATTTAAAAAACGTTACACTTAAAAGAGAGAGATACTCCATGCCCCAAAACTTTACAGACGCAGTCACAGACTGCATACAAACAGCCTTTAGAACTGCCCAGGGCCAAAAAAACAGCGAAGTCACAGAAAACCATCTCCTCCAGGCGTTCTTAGCCGATCCTGATGGTTTCTTCTTTACTTTTCTTCTAAATCTCAATGCGCATCCCGACCTTTTAGCGGAAAAAGTTGATGCAGAATTAAAGCGTCTACCAACACTGATGGAACAAACGCAAAATCCCCCGACTCCTTCAAGAGATTTATCTAGTCGTATTGCAGATGCACAAAACATCGCAGAAAAGTGGAAAGACAGCTATACTAGCACTGACCACTTTTTAATGTCCTATTGGAAAAACGGTGGAGAACCTTTTGCATCCTGGAGAAACCAAACGGGAATACCACTCAAACAAATTGAAGAACAAATTAAAAAAATTCGAGGAGATCGCCATATGGACTCCCCCGCTGCGGAAGCAAGCCTCCAAACATTAGAAAAATACTGCAAAAATCTGACAACCTTAGCAAAAGCGGGTAAATTAGATCCTGTCATCGGCCGCGATGAAGAGATCCGACGAACCATGCAGGTTCTAAGTCGCCGAACAAAAAATAATCCAATGTTAATTGGCGAGCCTGGAGTGGGCAAAACAGCTATTGCGGAGGGACTTGCTCAACGGATCATTCAAGGCGACGTTCCGGACTCCTTAAAAAACAAACAGCTTGTAGCTTTAGATATGGGCAGTTTGGTGGCCGGAACAAAATATCGAGGGGAATTTGAAGAGAGGCTCAAAGGAATATTGCACGATATCGAAAAAAATGAAGGGCAAGTTATCCTTTTTATAGACGAAGTACATACTTTGATCGGCGCAGGAGCCAGTGAAGGTACAATGGATGCAGCAAACTTGCTAAAGCCTGCCCTTGCCAGGGGAACTTTACACTGCATAGGTGCAACAACCCTTAAAGAGTATCAAAAGTATATCGAAAAAGATGCTGCTCTTGAAAGACGTTTTCAACCCATTTTGATCAATGAACCTTCAGTCGAGGATGCCATTGCCATCCTCCGTGGTTTGAAAGAAAAATATGAAATTTTTCATGGCGTACGCATCACGGAATCTGCACTCCATGCTGCTGTCATCTTATCAACACGCTATATTTCCGACAGACAGCTTCCAGATAAAGCGATTGACCTGATCGATGAGGCGGCAAGTTTAATCCGCATGCAATTAGGTTCTAGACCCTTGCCTATTGATACAAAGGAACGTGAACTTGCAAGTTTGATCGTCAAACAAGAATCTCTTAAACGTGAAGATACTCCTTTAGCAAAAGCCGAAAATGACAAACTCACAAGTAAAATTGCCCAAGTTCAAGAAGAGCTTTCTGCTCTCAAACAGCGATGGGAACAAGAAAAAGCACTTCTCACAGGTGTCAAAGAAAAGAAAGATGCATTAGAGAAATTACGCTTCAAAGAAGAGGAATATGAGCGTAAAGCAGACTACAATCGAGTCGCAGAACTTCGCTACAATGAAATTCCTGCATTGAAAAAAGAGATTGAAGAACTAGAAAATAAACTCAACGAAAAGTCTAACCGACTTTTGCAAGAGGAAGTGGATGAAAATTTGATTGCCCATATCGTTTCCAAGTGGACTGGAATTCCTGTTAGCAAAATGCTTGAAGGGGAAGCTAAAAAACTTCTTCATCTTGAAAAAGAGCTTGAAAAAAGGGTCATCGGTCAAGAATTCGCTGTCACAGCTGTTAGTGAAGCGATTCGCAGATCGCGCTCAGGTTTAAGTGATCCAAATCGACCTATCGGAGCCTTTCTTTTTCTTGGACCAACAGGTGTTGGTAAAACGGAACTGTCTAAAGCTATAGCAGATCAGCTCTTTGATAAGGAAGATGCCATTGTGCGTTTGGATATGTCTGAATATATGGAGAAGCATAGTGTTTCTAAACTGATCGGCTCTCCTCCAGGATATATTGGATATGATGAGGGAGGACAGCTCACAGAAGCCCTTCGTCGACGCCCCTATTCGGTCGTTCTGTTTGATGAAATTGAAAAAGCGCATTCAGATGTCTTTAATATACTTCTACAACTATTTGATGATGGGCGCATAACTGACAGTAAGGGACGCACTGTTAATTGCAAAAATGCGCTCTTTATTATGACTTCAAATCTTGGGTCGCAACAATTGCTTGAAAAGCTCGAAAAGCATCCAAATATGTCAAAGGAAGCGATTTTAGAACTTTTAGATCCAATTCTTCATGCACATTTCCGTCCGGAATTTCTTAATCGGCTAGATGAAATTCTTCCTTTCCTGCCACTAAAAGAAAAAGATATGGAGAAAATTGTCACTCTCCAGCTCGATTTACTTGCTATAAGGCTAGCAGATCGTAATATCACCTTGCAATGGGATCCAGAAGTGACTACACAGCTTGCTGAGATGGGATATGACCCCCTATTTGGTGCCCGTCCACTAAAACGCTTAATTCAGCATGAGATTATCAATATGCTTTCCAATGCACTTCTGGAAGGGTCTATCCCTCCAGACTCAACAATCACGCTTAAACATGATAAAAAAGGCTTTTCCTATACTCTATGAAATATTCTGAAACAACCTATGAAGATTACTGTGCCCTTTGCCTTGAAATTTGGGAACACAACAAACGTTACTATGTCGATAACAATCCAATTATTACAGATGTTGAGTTTGATCACCTCTACAAGCGTTTAGAAAAAATCGAACAGGAACATCCCGACTGGATCCTATCAACTTCTCCAACGCAGCGAGTTGGAGAAGTCTTGACTGCCGGATTCCAATCTATCGTGCACAAAACACCCATGCTTTCCCTTGAAAACGTCTATAGTCAAGAAGAAATCATTGATTACATTAACCGTATGCATAAGTTGACAGAACGCCCTGAGCTCATATTCTCCTGCGAACTAAAAATGGACGGAGTTGCCGTTACTGTTTGTTATGAAAAAGGAAAATTCGTGCGTGCACTCACTCGAGGTGATGGCAGGAAAGGAGACGATGTCACCAATAATGTGAGAACTCTTGCTTCAATGCCTCTACAATTGATAAGCGAAAATCTTCCCGATCTTTTGGAAATACGAGGCGAAATTTTCATGACGCGAGAAATCTTTGAAAAACTAAATGCTTCTAGAACAGAATCTGAAGAACAGTTGTGGGCAAATCCACGGAATGCCGCAGCAGGGACATTGAAGCTCTTGGACCCAAAAGAAGTAGCCCGAAGAGAGCTCTCTGTCGTTTTTTATGCCATTGCCGAAGAGTCCTCAGTTAATCCTCAAACCCAATATGAAGCGTTAAGATTGTTAAGTGCTTTAGGCCTACCTACATTAGAGCTGACCGCCCGCTGTGAAAATTTTGAGGAAATATGGGACTTTGCAGAAAAGGTACGAGAGACCAGACCTAAACTCCCCTATAATATTGATGGGGTTGTCATAAAAATTGACGAACGCCGCATAGCAAAAAAACTGGGAAATACAGCAAAAAATCCACGCTGGGCTGTAGCTTATAAATTTGCAGCTGAGCAAGCCATTACCCGCATTACGGCCATCACTGTACAAGTCGGTCGTACTGGCACTTTGACCCCCGTGGCAGAGCTTGAACCTGTTTTTTTAGCTGGAAGTACGATTTCGAGAGCTACCTTGCATAATAGCGATGAAATTGACCGAAAAGATATCCGTGTTGGCGATTCCGTTTACATTGAAAAAGGAGGCGATGTCATCCCTAAAGTTGTAAAAGTGATTTTGGAAAAACGTCCTTCCAACAGTGAACGTTGGAAAATGCCGGAAAAATGTCCCATGTGCGGAACACCTGTTGCAAAAATTCCCGGAGAAGTCGCTGTACGTTGCCCAAACAATGTAGGATGTGTGGAACAAGTCATCCGGCGTATTGCTCATTTTGTTAGTAAAGGCGCCATGGATATCGATACCATGGGTGAAAAGGTCATTAGAAAATTAGTGGAGAAAAGTTTTGTTTCCAGGCCTTCCGATATCTATCGCCTGACGGCAAATGAAATTGCACAACTTGAAGGATTTAAAGAAAAATCCATCCAAAATCTTTTAACAAGTGTCGAAAAGTCAAAAAATGTCCCACTTGACAGATTCATCATGGCTCTTGGTATTCCACATGTTGGGAAAGGAACAGCTGAGGATCTCGCCCGAAAGGCTGGAAGCATTGAAAAACTAGCTTCCATGAATGAAGAAGCACTAACACTTATTGAAGGCATTGGCGGAATTGTAGCCCAATCGATTGCACATTTCTTTTCGAACGACTCAAATCGCCAAGAGGTTCAATGGCTATTAGAAGGTGGCGTTAAGCCTCATACAAGCGATGTTTCGATCATTGAAGGACATGCATTCAATGGAAAAAGTTTTGTTTTGACTGGTGCTTTACAAGATTATACGCGTACTGAAGCAGCGAATTTGATCAAAGTTCGAGGGGGGCGAGTCTCCGAGGCAGTAAGTAAAAAAACTGATTTCCTATTAGTCGGGGACGATCCGGGTTCGAAGTTGGAAAAAGCTAAAACCTTGGGAGTAACAATTTTGACGGAACCAGAGTTCACATCAGCGCTTTAAATATTAGAGTTTCAGCAGTATCTTTCTTTTTCATGAAGACCAAGCAAGATACCAACTAGGAACATATGGATTAAATTACTATTCCTTTTTGAAATATAATTGAATATTATGATATAATAATTTATAAATAAATGGGAATAGACTGATTAGCTGTAGGAATGGTCACATTCTCTATCCTGAAAAAATTAAAATAATTAAGGTCGTTTATGACTTTTGATTCTACTTTTTTTGCTTCTAAATTCGTGTTAGGTGTTGGCCAGACTTTACCTTTCCACTTAACTACTACTTGGGCTTGGGATCTACTAGAGCAAGGATTTGAGGGAGACTCTTCGAGAGGCAATGCGTGAAGGATTTATTGAAGATGCAGAAAAATGGTTTGATTTCTTAAAAATGAGAAATTTAACTGTCCATACCTATGAAGAGAGCGAAGCAGATAAAGTTATATCTATCTTTCCTAGCGTCTCCGCTGAAATAAAAGAATTTCTATCACGTATTGGAGTTAAAGATGCTTTTCATTGAAGAACGGCACTTGAAACTTGTGCAAGATATTTTAGGTAAATACCCTTATACTTTTTATGCTTTTGGCTCCCGGGTAAAAGGGAATCCTAAGCGTTCTTCAGATTTAGATATTTGCTTTTTCGAAGAAATTCCAATAAATGTTTTATCCCATTTAGATGAAAATTTCGAAGAGTCTGACCTCCCTTTTAAAGTCGATATTATCGATGGCCTTGCCTGCAATGAGAACTTCCGCGCACTCATTCAAAAAGATTTGGTTAAGTTATAAAGAGAGTAGAAGCGGAGAATGTGAAGTCATGATTTTACCCCTTTCATTTTATCAATATCAAGATGTTCTTCATATCAGTCAGGAGCTGCTAGGAAAGTTTTTGTGCACCTCAATTAACAGTGAACTGACCTCCGGAATGATCATCGAGACAGAAGCGTACCGAGGCCCAGAAGACCGTGCATCTCATGCTTTTGGAAATCGTCGGACTCGTCGAACTGAAGTGATGTTTCAACAAGGTGGCGTGTGTTATGTATACCTATGCTATGGGATACATTTCCTATTTAATGTCATTACAAATACCCAAGATATCCCTCATGCAGTCTTGATTCGCGCGATTAAGCCTGTTGACGGCCTTGAATCCATGTTGGAACGGCGGAAGCAAACAAAGCTAAATGCAAAGTTAACATCAGGCCCAGGAACATTATCACAAGCTTTAGGAATTACTATTGCTCATAGCGGGCTTTCCTTAACAGGACCTCAAATCTGGATTGAAGATCGCGGCGTTATGATTGACCCAAAAGATATTATTGCAAGTCCAAGAGTAGGGGTTGATTATGCCAAAGAGGATGCATTGCTTCCATGGCGCTTCAGGATTAACAAAAGCTAGTTATTAAAATTGAAAAGTGGCGGCTGGTAGACAAATATGGACTTTAGTAGACAGATCCATATTTTTATGCCTCTAATGGTTAGAACCCAATTCTAAAGCTCTAACCCCTGGTTTGCTCTTTCAGAACTCAGGTCATACATCCCCAAAGTTACCTTTGTCCAAGCCCCCATCCCCAGCTAGAAATTTTAATCGCTTTACAGTCCAATAATGTGTAAGATAAGAACACTTTTGCCGGCAATCCAGGAAATGTCATGACTCAACCAAAAATCTACTTAGCTAGTGATAACTGGACTCCGGCACATCCTTTGGTCCTCAAATCTGTTGTAGAAGCGAACGAAGGTTATGCTCCATCTTATGGTGCAGATCTATGGACGATTGAAGCTCAAAAATCTATACAAAAAGCTTTTAAATCAAATTGTAAGGTCTTTTTCCTCCCAACAGGAACAGGAGCCAATGTATTGGCACTAAAACTCTCTTGCCATAGACATGAGTCTATAATTTGTACGGATATCGCCCATATCCATTATCAAGAGTCTGGAGCTGCTGAATCTATTGTGGGGTGCAAATTACTTACGGCACCTCACCTGGGGGGAAAGATAACCCCTGAGGCTGTGGTTAAGAAATTGAAAAGTGAAAGAGCTTTTGGCAAACACTCTACCTCTCCTCGAGTCCTATCCATTGCACAACCAACTGAAGTTGGAACTTTCTATAGACTTGATGAACTAAAATCCCTTTCTAAGCTCTGTAAAGAAGAAAACATGTTTTTTCATATGGATGGAAGTCGCTTATACAATGCAGTGGCAAGCATGAAATGTTCTTTGCATGAACTTATAGAGGCTAGTCAAGTAGACATTTTATCTTTAGGAGGTACAAAAAATGGATTGATGGGCGCTGAAGCTCTTCTCATTTTTAACTCCGATTTAGAAAATGGAAGTGATCATCAGCAGAAGCAAACTCTGCAGCTGTTATCAAAAATGCGTTATATCTCTGCACAATTCATTCCTTTTTTTAAAAATGACCTTTGGCATACTCTGGCTTCTCAAGCCAATCATAAAGCTCAAGAAATTGCTTCTCTCATTAAAGATACACCTCACCTTTCTTTGAGTTACCCTGTGCAAACGAATCAAGTCTTTTTTATTGCTCCGACATCTTGGATCCCGTTAATGCAAAAAAAAATCTTCTGTTATCCCTGGGATTTAGAAAAGAATGAAGTAAGATTTATTACCTCCTGGAACACTTCCGAAGATGATATTGATAATCTCAAAGGGGTACTTGCTAAAATTTCTTTGATGCCCGCCTAAATTTTGAATTTTTATCTATCTTGCGCGAATTCACAGGAGAATAAAAAATGATAAAAATATCTTGCTTGATGATTTCCTATAATTGGCTGTGGACTAATTGATTTTTTTAACGCAAAGAAGCTGCAATAGACGCAAAGAGCGCAAAGATCAGACGAACAAAATTTCTTAAAACTTAGTATAAGCAAGAAAAGAACAAGACGTAGGTAAAGACATCAATTGAAGCTTTTGTAAGCTACCTAGTATACTTACATTTTCTTTACGCCCTTTGCGCCTTTTGCAGCTTCTTTGCGTTAAAAAAATTATATCAAGTACATTTCTATCTTTTGTTCACTCATTCGGTTTGCATACGTTGTAATTGGGAGGAGGAAGTAAGATTTATTACTTCATGGAATACTACAGGAAGTGATATTATCAATTTCAAAGCAGTCATTGCTCAATAAGCTCTTAACCCTATCTAAGTGGAATATTCATGAAACTTTTTCAATGGCTTACCCCACTTCTCTTTATTTTTCCCCTTTCCCTTCCAGCACACAGCGCTGATAACATTTCAGAACATGAGGACAATTCAATGAAAACTAATGAATTAAAAGCAAAAAATAATACGCCTCGACCTATCTTCTTGGCTGACTATAAGCCTCCCACCTACTTTGTTAAAGAAATAAAGCTCAGCTTTGATTTAGATGATGAAAAAACTATCGTCTCCTCTCAAATGAAAATACATCAGAATTCTCACTACGGCAATGAGACCTCACCTTTGCGGCTAAATGGTGAAAATATGAAATTACTCTCTATTAAGGTCGATGGACGTTCTTTAAATCCGGAAGAATATTCGCTTGATGACCATTCCCTCACTCTCATGCATCCTACAAGTTCATTCCTCCTAGAAATTGTAAATGAAATTAATCCAAAACAGAATACTGCTCTGGATGGTCTCTACAAATCTGGGACCATTCTTTGTACGCAAAATGAACCGGAAGGATTTAGGAAAATCACTTATTTTCCTGATCGTTCTGATGTAATGGCGAAATACTCGACTAAAATCATGGGTGACAAAAAGCTGTATCCAATACTTCTCTCTAACGGAAATGAAATTGGCCGAGGTAACCTCGAAAATGGAAAGCATTGGGTCGAATGGGAAGATCCTTTCGCTAAACCTTCCTATCTTTTTGCTCTCGTGGCTGGAGACCTCGGATCTATTTCCGACTCCTTCACAACCATGAGCGGAAGAAAAATTGAGTTAAAAATTTTCTGTGATAAAGGCAATGAAGATAAATGCCATCACTCCATGTTATCCCTTAAAAAAGCAATGAAGTGGGATGAAGAAGTTTACGGGCTTGAATACGACCTCAATACTTACATGATTGTAGCCGTAGATGCTTTCAATATGGGAGCAATGGAAAACAAGGGTCTTAACATCTTCAACACAAGTTGTGCACTGGCAGATGTTGCAACGGCTACGGATGATAATTTTGCAAGAATTGAAACTGTAATCGCACACGAATACTTTCATAATTGGACTGGAAACAGGGTCACATGCCGCGATTGGTTTCAGCTGACTTTAAAAGAGGGTCTTACTGTCTTTAGAGATCAAGAGTTTACAGCCGATATGCAATCAAGACCCGTACAAAGAATCGATCAAGTCTTAGCATTACGTGGAAGTCAGTTCCCTGAAGATGCAGGCCCAACAGCTCATCCGATTCAACCAAAATCCTACATTCAGATTAACAACTTTTACACGTCAACTGTCTATAATAAAGGGGCAGAGATCATTAGAATGATCCAAACTTTGATAGGGCCCCAAACTTTCCAACGTGGAATTACTAAGTATTTTGAACTTTATGATGGTCAAGCAGTTACTACAGAGGACTTTATCCATTCTATGGAACTTGCATCGGGTAGGGATTTCACACAATTTAAACGTTGGTACTCACAAGCAGGAACTCCCGAAATTGTGGTAGATTCGAAATATGATCCTGAAAAGAAAACTTTAACTCTTAAAATCAGCCAAAACTGTGCTCCCACGGCCGATCAGAGCGAAAAAGAGCCATTCGAATTTCCTTTGGCTATAGCATTGCTCGGAAAAGAGGGTCGAGAGCTCCCACTGAAAATAGCCGGAACTAAATTGTCAGTCCCCTACATTGTCATCAAAGCGCGTGAAGAGAGCGTTGTATTCGAAGACGTCAATGAAGTTCCGGTTCTATCTATTAACCGAAATTTCTCCGCTCCCATCAAAAGTTTAACAGGACAGTCTCGACAAGAAACAGCCTTTTTAATGACGCATGATACCGATCCATTTAATCGTTGGGAAGCTAGTCAAAAGTTAGCAACTGATTTAATGCTAGAGATGGTTGCAGACCTTTCTAATGGTAAATATCTGAAGTTAGATGTTGATTATATTAAAGCTTTTGGCGCCGTGCTAAACGATGCAAACTTAGAAAATGCTTTAAAAGCGAAGGCTTTAATTCTACCTAGCGAAGCTACTTTAGGTCAGTATCAAACAATCATTGATTTTGATGGAATTCATTTAGTACGTGAATTTGTGCTTAAAAAGCTGGCCTCAACTTATCAAAAGCAATTTAAAGATATCTATTCTTCCTTAAATACTTCTGAGTCTTATCATTTTGACGCTGCTTCTTCAGGTAAAAGAGGCTTGAAAAATGTCTGTTTAGGATATTTAGCGTTCCTTGAAACTCCGGAAACAGTCGCACTCTGCGAAAATCAGTTTAAATGCGCTACAAATATGACAGATCAATTTTCTGCTCTGTCCATGCTTGCAAACATCGATGTCCCTCAACGAAAAGAAGCTCTTCAAGCCTTTTATAAGCAGTGGAAAAACAATACTCTGGTCATGAACAAATGGCTGGCTATTCAAGCTTTATCTAAGTTAGATGGAGCATTTGAAACAGTTCATGCTTTGATGAAAGATCCTGTATTTGACTTGGCCATTCCTAACCTAGTGAGAGCCTTAATTTTTAGTTTTTCTCAAAATGCTGTCCATTTCCATCGTAACGATGGTGCCGGATATGCCTTTTTAGCAGATCGTGTCATTGAAATAGACAAACTCAATCCACAACTTGCCGCTTTCTTATCTCAACCTTTTAAAAAACTTGATAAACTCGATCCAATGCGCAAAAAGGCTATGAAAAGGGAACTGAATCGCATCATGGCTGAACCAAATTTGTCTCCAAATGTGTATGAGATCGTTTCTAAATCATTATCCTGGGATGAAAAAAAAGAATAAAATATGCTCGGATCATCTAAGGCTTACATTGAAATCGTCATGGGAACTTATAATGGCGCAAAATATGTTCGCCCACAGGTCGAATCCCTGTTGGCACAGACGTATCAAGACTGGCATTTAATTATTGGAGATGATCAATCAATCGATGAAACTGCCATTGTTCTTCAAGAGCTTCAAGAGAAATATCCGGATAAAATCACTCTCTTTCTTTTCAAAAATGGGATGGGAATCGCTCAAAATTTTTCGCGTTTGCTAGAGTTAACCAATGCGGAATATGTGATGTTTTGCGATCAAGATGACTTCTGGTTTCCCGAAAAAATTGCAAAAACATTTCTCAAATTGCAAGAATTGGAGAACAAGTGGGGCAAAGAAACACCTCTTTTAGTTCATACCGACATGAAAATCGTCGGAGAACAATTAAACGTGTTAAGCACATCTCACTGGAAGCGACAAAAATTTAATCCAAAACGAGGAGGCAAATTGAATGCAACCTTGATGCAGAATGTATCATGGGGTTGTACAATGATGTTTAACTCTTCTCTCGTTCAATTGGCAACTCCCATTCCTCCTGAAGGATTTGTGCATGACTTTTGGTTGGTCATTGTTGCTTCAGCTTTCGGCAAGGTAGACTACCTAGATGAACCTACAATGCTTTACAGACAACATGACACAAATGTGGTGGGGTCAACAGAGATTAATTTCCGTTGGTTTATCAATAACGTGCTTAAAGACCCTCATTATCAACCAAAAATTGAATTGAGAATAATGAAGTGCATGGTTCGAGCTTACGCGATCTATAAAAGATATGAGGCTCTTTTAACGGGTCAACAAAAGGAGCTCCTTGAAGCTTTCATCGATTTAAAATATCAACCTCTTTGGAAAGAACTTTATTTACGCTGGAAGTACGATTTTTTAAATCATGGATTTTGGCCAAATGTTGCCTTTCTTTTGGTGACAATTCGGATGGGCCTGGGCGATCCGCGCTACAGGCTCCTCTAGAAATAGAAATTGGAGATGCTTATTTGCTGATTCTTAGGGCAATTTACCGCAGAGTTGCAGGGAACGCAAGGGAAGCGCGGAGCAATTGTCTATGAAACATCAATGCAGCTATTTTTTATTTTTGTTTAAATCAAATTTATTGTATAATAAAATTAATAAAAAATTAAATGGAAAACTTAATGTCAGTTTCATACCCTTCTTACCAAGATAACTTTCTAATTGCACCATTATTTAATTATAATGATAAGTTTTGTGCAGCTTGGACTCATGCATATCCAAATGAATTTGGATCGGCGGCCTTAGATCTTATGCAAAGAATTGTCATTGTCGTCATAGCTCCACTGGCTTATTTCGCCACATGCATTGCAGCATTGATCGGTTTAGCTTTTGACTTTTGTATCAGAGAAAAAAAAATTGAGCAACTTGTTCCGAACCTAGCACCAGATTCTATAAATTCTCCTTTAATTCAACAAATCCAGAAAAAAGTCCAACATATCACTTATGAAGAACTGCTGATTCAAGAGACTCAAACGAGTTTATTCAAGGGATTTGATCTCATGATGAAATCCGATCGCTTAGATGATTTTCTTACATTTCAATACGCAAATAACCCAAATGTTTTATGTACAGCTACCATAGATGCTGACTTAGAGGACTACTTTGACAAAGATAATGAAAATGGTTTCTTAGCTTTACTGGCGGATAGTGATAAACCAAATGCAAATTTCGTTTTAATTCCCATTCTTCACACTTCTTCTCAAGAAAAACAAAAGGGATCGATTTTCCACTATACAGGTATCGTATTTGATATTAAAAACCAGTCAACCACACGTTATAATTCTTTTGGAGGTGAACAACTATTACCCCTAGAGAAAAAAATTGTTGACTCTCTTATTGCGCTAAATATGTGGAAATCAGGAGAAAATAATACATCGAGACATCAAAATGATGGCTGGTCCTGCGTTTATCGAGTCATGAATTTTTTTGAGGCTTTTCTTAAAGGAGACTCAATAGCGCAGATTAATCACTATGAAAAAAACATCACTGAGTTCCATACCCTTATTAATGATTATCTAGACCATTTAGTTTCATTGGAAACAACTTTCCCCGATACATCTGAAAAATGTCAAAAGCTCATGTTAAAACTCAATAAAACAGCCGAAAATTTAGATGGTATACTTCCTCTATGGAAAAGAAAATTGGTTGAGTCTTGCGGGCCAAACAGTTCCAACAATACAGAAAATCAAAATACCGTAGACACTCTTTTTGCATTTCTTTCTAAGCATCCTACTTTAATTGAAGAGCTTATCACTAAAAACAACTATATTAACGGCTGGCTTAATGACACGACAAGGAACAACCTCACCTTGCATTTTAGTCGTTTAAAAAACAACAAAGCCGGAATCATCGATACTTTTTCAAATGCCTACTTTAGTAAAACAGGCAAACCCATTGATCAAAGACAACTCCATTGACATGTGTTCAAATGATCTTTGCGCCTTTGCGGCTTTTGCTGTTTTTGTAAATAACATGTTTTTTGCACTAATTGTTTTAGTTTTTTTTAAACAGAGTCACAGAGAATGCAGAGAGGCACAGGGATATGGCAATATTTATATTCTCTTATGTTCTCTCAGTATATCCGTGCCTCTGTGTTTCAAAAAAATGATATATTATTTTCCGGTAGGGTGTCAATCTGCCTGTCTTTGCTTTGAAAAACAATCTAGTTCATTCGCTGCCATAGTGGAGACATATTAACCGGCACAAGTAATTAAAAAATTTCATATAAAAATATTTTTTATTTCATAAATTAGCTTTATTAACATATAATAAATTATAGAGAGCCCAGGAGATATGTATGCTAAAAGCTACGTTAAATGATATAAAAAAATTTCTAGAAATCCGCAATTACCCATGCACAATCCTTAATAAATCAGAGTTTATACCTGTTGAACAGCTTGTTATAGAGCTTATGCGTGACTCTAAAGAAAGAGCTCGGCTACTCCTTGTAAGAGCCACACAGCAAAATTTATCTGCAAGCGATGCACTCTTAGGAATCAAATCCAAAATTAGAATTTATCAAGAGATACAGTTCATTGTTACACTTCCTTTTCAAGTCGTTGATGAACAAATTCCAGATGCAGCTAGACTTATTTTACTTCTGAATAAAGGCCTAGAGTTGCCCGGCTTTGAGCTAAGCGAGTCTGATCGACTTATTTTTTTCCGACATGCATTTGTTGTCCCTGAAGATGATTTAGATGAACGCATCTTTCTGTCGTTGGTTGGTATGATTGAATTGGTTTTAGATGCTTTCGCAGAGACTCTTGAAAAAGTAGCAACTGGCAAACAATCTCTTAGGGAAGTTATTGAGGAGGCTAAAACTTTGATGGTTTCAGCTGCCCCCGGTGATTCAGTGGAGAAGTGATGAAATAATGGAGGCATAAATGTTGCCTGTTAGAACATCTATTAATCCTGGAACAAATATCGATAGCATTAAAAATCACAAGATTTCTCACGCCCCTATCGATGACCAAAAAACTCAAGAGCATACCACTCCAAATAAAGAACAGACTGATAGTGCAAAGTTAGCGCAAGCAAAAGAAGACAGGAAACAAAAAATTTCTGAAGGATTTAAGCGTCAGGCAGAACTCCTTGATCAAATTTCCACCTCTGACCAGGTTACAGATCCTCAAAATGAATACAAATATGGAGAAGCCAAGGGATACCGACCTGTAACTGAAGTCGTCCGGGAGGTTGCCAAAGAAGTTTTATATCAGCTAGGAAAAGTATTGATCGTTTTAAGCTTCATAAGTATGGGTGCCGAGATTCATAGCGGTGCACTTATCGGAGCATCAATGGGTGTAACCTCAAGTGAGCAACTATCTAGCGGAGCAGGTTATCTGTGGGAAAATCTGCAGCTTGGAAGCATAGAAGCTAAACTGGAAATTTTAAATAAGCAGATTAGAGCTGTTACAGATCCCAATGATCCTAGACTTCCTACATATAAAGCCCAAAAATTCCAATTGGAAAACCAAATTGAAAAGCAAAAAGCTGCTATTATCAGTGAAGGGTTTGCTCTTGTACAAAGCAATTTTATGAATACTCTTAATATTGGACTCACATTATTACAATTGGCTCCTGCCACTGATAAAGTTGCTCAGTACACAGCAGGTGCAGGCGGACTTGGCATGAGTCTTATTAGCTTTGGATATAGTATTAAAGGAATAAGCGATAATGTGGATGCATATATTGAGACCAATAAACAATTAGGGGATCTAGGTAGAACACAAGTAGAAGAGAGTACTCCAGAAAAAGTTAAGAATACATTAGATCTAATGGATCTTGCTGCCATCGATTACGCAGCTAATCACCAAAAAGATCAAATTAAAGTTGGAATATTTCAAAGTGCCTTTTCAACTTGCAGTAGTGTTGCAAGCATTGCCGCAGGAATTATCGGGATACTATTTCTTGCAAATGTGGCTGGAGTGACTGGAGCAGCTATAGCATCAGGCATTGGGATGCCTGTTCTAGGTGGAGTGGGCGTACTCATCACGGGTGCCATTTATGTCGTTAGAAATCGTAAATCAATTGCCCGAGGAATAAATGGCTTTTTTGCCCCTGGTGAAAAAAGTCTAAAAGATCGTCTCAATCTAAAGCAGAACCTAGACGTTAGAGAATGGTATGCAAGAAAGGATTATAAAAATGCCGTTCAGGAAATGCACAAACTTTCCTTTGAACGATCTGCATTATTAAAAACAGGGATGACCGAAACATCAGAAAAAATTATCGGGTTAAACAATCAAATGCTAGAAAAAGCTAGTGAACTTGACGAATATGAAACAAAACTCAATGACACCCTTTACAAAAAAGCAAAGCAAAGCGCCAAAGATAATATACCTACCATCAAAGAAGCGCAACAAAAGGCTATTGAAGCTAATAAGAGGGCTATCAGTGCCGTAAATAGTGAACTTGTAGAAGCCCAAAAAAATATTGAACTCTTGGGCAATAGTAATTTTGAACAAGCAAAAAAAGCTTTTATTTCTCTTAATTCTAATAAAATAAATGAACTGGAAGCAAAACTTGAAAAAGTCAAAGCAATCCAAGCAAAGATTCAACCCTTGGAATCATTGTACAATCAAATGCTTGGGAGAAAAATTTCTGATTGGAAAAAGATTCTGGGGGATGGTTATGATCTTCTCTTCAATGCTATGGGCCCTAGAACTGAAGAAGATCTTAAAGAACGGTTTAAACAAAAATGGGAAGAAAATCTTGCAGAAATTGATCATCGTCTGATGAGTTTAGAAGATGATGATATTGAGGGTAAAGATAAACTTAACAATGAATTGAAGAAAATAAATCTATATTTAAGTGATCCTACAACAGGACTGCAAGAAGAAAAAGATAGATTAGAAAAAATGGAAACTGCTTTAATCTTGGACATTAAAAAGTATAAATTAAATGCAGATGAACCTGAGAATCGGGTGGTCGCTTTGATTGAGAAATTTAAAAGCCAATTCATGACTCAAAAAGAAAACCTTGAAAATGAAAAAATGAGACTTGAATTTAAGAAAGAAAAATTGAAATTACCTATAAAACTTGACGACATGAATATTCCCTTAAAGGAAATAAAACTAAAATCGGTCAAACCTGAAGAAGTAATGGTTGTAGAGGCTTTGGAACAAAACATTGATAAATTGGATGAGGAAGAACTTAGAAGTTTGAAAATAAATAGTAAAAAACGAGGAATTAATTTTGATCAATTGGATAAAGCGGATTCTCTCAGCAATCAAAAACTCTACATTAAAATTCAAATAATGAATGCAATTGCAAATGGGCAGATTAAAGCGACAGGATAGGGCGCTCATGCCATGGCTATATGCTGCATCCCTTTCGCGATTAAAAAAAGAACAAAATTTGAATTAAGAAAATGCTTCTATTATGCTTCAAATCAATAACCAAGGCCTGAGTTTAGACAATTTAGATTTAGATAATTTTTCAGACCTAGAAGACTTTCACCTTAAAATCCTCAGCCGCAGCCTGGTAAACGTCAAATACCCATCCGAGTCCACAATAATCTTTGCGCACTTTGCGCCTTTTGATGTTTCTTTGCGTTAAAAAAAACAATCTAGTTCACCACATAGATAGAATTAGGGATTTAAACTACGCATAAGAAGTTTTTGTTCGAAGCAGATTAACATCACTAGATTAAATTTTTTAACGCAAAGTAGCAGCAAAAGGCGAAAAAGGCGCAAAGAAAATGTAGATAAATTTACTCTTACGCTGCGCAGCTTGTTTTACCCACGCCTTCTTACCTCGGACTAATATCCAATTTTCCGTCAACTTAAAGAAATTGTCTTACGGTTAGGATCCATTGTGTCACCCCTACCGAGACGATTGCATAAGTGCCAATAAAATATTTTAAAACTGTTGTCATAGCATTGTCAGCCCGATTCATTTTTTTAAGACAAGTTTCCAGTTTAGGGTCTTAACTTTCTGAAAATCAGATAGTTAAGG
>JACCRY010000096.1 GCA_013813265.1 Parachlamydiaceae bacterium | reverse complement strand
GCTCGGCAATAGGCATTGGACTATTACCTCGCCGCCGATCACTCCATCTTGGTCTCTTTTTCAAATCCCCACCTCAGCCTCTGGGTCAGGATGTCTGAATATCGACATTTTGTAGTTATTAAGTCATAAATTTACTTCACCAGTTTGACTTAAAACCAACAAAATGTTAATTTTCCGCAAGGATTGTCTGAAATTCCCTTCAACGGAGGTGAAATGTTTATTGGTAGGCGTAAGGAATTAGCACTTTTGAGCGAATTTGCACAAAGGCGCACTGCCTCTACTTTTAAAGAGGCTATCTGAACCTAGTTCGATAAACTGCCATAGAGCCCACAGAGAGGGGGTTATATCTTATTCGGTGAATGCCCTCTACTAGATAAACCCCTCTCTGTGGGCTCTGTGGTAGTTTAATGCTGAAGTGGATCGAGACTAAAGTTTTTTAGGCAAAGCAAATTTCATAAAGAAGTTTCTATTTTAAAGATTTTGAACAAGCTCTAAGACATTTTCTTAAGGTTTTTTAGATCATTTGAGCAACCACCTTAGCAGTAACTTTTACAATGCTGTTATGCCCATGTCGTGGCACAATTGCATATTTTGCTTTTACAGCTCCTACGTCCATTAACGTGGATTCTTCATCGGGAACCATCCAATCATGCGGCGAAGCAATGAAAGTATATTCCCGTTCAATATCAGGCATCTTCTGCAATGCTTCTGCATAATCCATGTCCAGTTGAAGGTTACGTTCTGAACCTACAGGCATCTCATCGGCCATCGCTTTTGACATAAACAACCAAGAAAAAGGGATATAATTGACCAAGTTGACGAGAGATGATCCTTTATTTGCTCCTACAATCGAAATATATCTAATTTTCGTGATATTACATTTTTCAAGATCTTTTAGCTTCGCTTCGAGAGCGCGTGCAATTCTTCCCCCGTTAGAAATCCCTACTAAAACAAGTTCTTTATCTTCACCTTCATCATTCCATGGCTTAATCGCAGAATTAAAAATGATCTGGACCATCTCATCTAACTCAGCATCCCCTTTATCTTTTATATAAGGGATATGGAAGCTTGTGCTAGAGCTGCTATCTATATCAGTGTTCTCGATTTTCATCGCTTCATCGAAGATTTCCTTAAGTTGATACGGGGAGCTGTTCCGACCGTGGAGGCCAAGAACAAGTTTATGATGAAAGACATCGATATTAGAAGAATCTGTTAAAGGCTCCATTATCCCTTGCAATTTGTGCCAAACACGAACGACCAAGTCTATAAGCGAAAGAAGATGATTTGTAAATGACAAAATTAAGCTGATACACTTTTCGAATAAAGGTTTATTTGAGAAATCATCCATGCAGTCTTGAGGATTTTCAAAAAATTTAAAACCTTCAATCTTTTGACATTTTTCCTGATCAATTGATTTTATTGATTGAGGACTAAAGTCAATAGAATAAAAAGAACCCACATTAAATCTGACATTTACAACCTTTTTTTGTGTCATTGCGCCTTTTGCTTCTTCTTTGCAGCATGGTCATTTGATATTTTCTACTAAATAATATCTAGTGATTTTGGTGGCAGTTAGATATTAGTATGTGTTATAGATCATCTTCCTCAGAGCTATCAAGGTCAAAACTCTTCGAAACATCGTAAAGTTGAAAAGGTTTTGGTGTAAAAAGCTCGTTGTAAGCTCGCGGAAGTAGCATTGGGTAATTTTCAACTTTAAGTCCTCTTTTTTCAAAAAGTGACTTAAAAATATTTGTTTTAAATATGGCATGATAGAGGGCTGAAAGAAAAGCACTTTGTTGCTTCTCTGGGAGTTCTAAAGCCGCATCTAAAAGTACAAGTGCCTGATCCCTAGTGCTAATTCGGTGCAAGACAAAATGATTCCAATGACTTTGGTTTTTAGAGTATTCAGCAATAAGTGTTTTTAGAATAATCGGAGTCAATTTAAAATCGGGTGTAATCGGAAGGTGCTTGCAGCATTCTGAAATCGGATCTTCATCAAGATGTACGGCTCGAGAGATAAGATCAAATGTGTGTGTGTGATCAACATCTTTGTGATCGGCTGGAATGATAGCCTTGATGAAAATCTTGAGTTTTAACTGGGCGACATCAGTTCCTTCAGACTTATTGAGGGTAACTAAATGAGCTAATATCCCATTCAAGTACACTTCAAACGTCGGATGCATGCAATGTTCTATAGGTTTAAAGGATGAGCGAATATCAGTCACAATCCCTTCAACCTCATTTTCCTTAAGTAGGGATTCAAGTGGTAAATTTAAAATCTCAATGGTTTTTTGGATCGTTATAGGGACTATAAGATAAGAATTATTGTTTTGAAACTTTTCCCAAAGAATAGATTCAGGTTTTGCTTGAAAAAATGCTTTAAACAAGGCAAGCGCAGCATGACTTTCTTTTTTTGAGCCTTGTTTAATGGCAACACAAATTACCTCTAACATATCTTCACAGATATGTTTTTTTTTATTCAGTTCCATAAGACGATGAATTTGAAGTTCTGTTAAACCTTCTAAGAATTTAAAGGTGACAGTATTAGGTTTGTTCTGAATGAGAAAGACTTTTTCTGATATGAACGCAAATAGATGTTCATCTGATCCTTCGAACTGTAGGGAAATGCCACCCCCTAATTCAAGTTCTAACTTGTCCTTAGAGGCAGATCGCTGCTCAACTATTTTTTCAGAAATCTTTAAGCAATCCTCTTGGCTTTGATTAAGAGTAAAAATTTCATTAAGAAGATCTTGCATTTTTTCAAAATCAGACTGTATTCCAAAGCAGCATGTGAATGTATCGATGATGCTATTCCAAAGCGACTCATTATACCGTGTTTCGTAGCGAGCATAAATTGCTTGTGCAACATCGGAAATTTTCTCTGTCCCAAAATCCTCAAACATAAAGTGTGAGCCATTTTTCATCCCTAATTATATGGCATTTAAGGTCGTCCATGCCCTATTTTTTTCAGGTGGTGCAGAAAGATTTTTAGCTCTTTGGGAGAATAGAATCCCATCTTTTGATGGGCTCATTAAAACGATATTTTCAGAGGATAAGTTAAATTTACTTTCTATCATGTTTATTTTTTCTTTTTGTTTATTGATTTTTAGCTTTTTCGCTTTCGGAAATTTTACTTTTAAAAAGGCTGTTATACTTGCTAAATGGAAGTTTAGGGAAATTTTCAGGATTGAGGCCTCTTTCTTCAAACAGACTCTTGATCATATCTTTTGTCGTGAAGTAAGTATGACAATCATAAAGTGCAGAAAGCAGCGTATGCTGCTGTTCATCATTTAATTTTTGTGCAGCGTCCATCAGAGTAATCGCCTGCTCTCTAGTTTTAATGCGACTAAGGATAAAAAAATCCCAAGAAGTTTGGTTTTTAGCGTATTCAGCAATGAGTGTCTTTAGAATAAAGGGAGTTAACTTAAAATTTTTCGTAACAGGTAGGTGTTTACAGCAATCCTCAAGTGGGTCTTTGTCAAGATGAAGAGCCTCTTCTATAAGGTTATAGGTATGGTGGTGACTAGATTCTTCAACATTCGAAGGTGTCGCGGCTTTAATAAATATTTTAAGATGGAGCTGTGCAAGAGATGTCCCTTTAACAGTGTTGAGGATCACGATAGTTGATAAAATACTATGCGAATATGCATCAAGCGTAGGACGGTCAAAATGTTCAATTTTTTGAAAAGTTGAACGAATAACCTCGATAAGTTTCCATTGGTCATTCTCATTGGTAGCAAGTGTTGCGTGATTTAAAACGTAAATCGTATGTTGATAGGCTTCCTTTAAATATTCACGTTTAGAGTGTGAACCTTGATGTTGATAGGATTGAAAAGGATTGTATTTGCTGATATCCGTTTCAGGCTTAACCTTCGAGGTTACAATGTCTGAATAATCAGAGTTAGACTCATTCTCTTTATTTAGAGAAGGCAAACTTTCGTCATCTGAATCGATTGAGGAACTGACTTCGTCATCCGAATCGATTGAGGAACTGTCCTCTGTTTGACTGTCTTCATCACTTTCAGAAACTGTGGCTTCAGGTTGATTCGAGAAGTAAATTTGATCATCGTGGTCAGACACTGAAGAAATATGAGAGCTCTTTGACGAATCAGATTTTTTTAAGAATTCTGGACGATCCTTTTCAACATAAGGAGGCTTTAGATGTGCCACTGCTCCTTCAGAATTTTTGAGAATTTCATTAAGAAGATCTTGTATCTTTTCAAGATCAGACTGTATCCCAAAGCAGCAGGTGAATGTATCGATGATGCGATTCCAAAGCGACTCATTGTACCGTGTTTCGTAGCGAGCATAAATTGCTTGTGCAACATCGGAAATTTTCTCTGCCCCAAAATCCTTCTCCCACATGAAGTGTGAGTCCTCGTTCAATCCTAGCTTAATAGCGTTTAAGGTTGTCCAAGCCCGATTTTTTTCAGTGGATACAGAAAGATTTTTAGCTCTTTGGGAGAATAGAATCCCATCATTAGTCATGTTTACGAAAACGAGGTTATTAGGTGGTATAGTATAGTAAGTGTGAAAATTCATATTGTTTCCTTTAAAATTTGAAATATAATCTATTTTAGCATGGAACTGAGTTAAAGTCAATGGTTTCAACAATGATTATAGATTTTAGCAAGAAAAATTAAAATTGCAGTATTAGAATTGATAAGAGGGAATTGCAAAACGATTTGAGTGCTCTAGAATCGAAAAATCGCTCCTTTTCAGAGATAAATTTAGAGCCAACTTGTAATCCTAGCTTAATGGTATTTAAAGTTGTCCAAGCTCGGTTTTTCTCAATTGTGGCAAATGCATCTTTAGATTGTTGCGAAAATATGATCCCCTTTTCTTCTTCATTCAACAAAACGATGTGGGTAAGGGTAAGTAAAAATTACTTTCTGAAATATTCATTTTTTCCTAATTGTTCATCTTGTTTTAACTATTAATAGGCTGCATAAAAGGGGTGGTGATAGCTAATGAAAGCTTAAAGTAATTTCCACTTCAAAATTCTTTACGTCAAATGGTGTAAAGTCAACGATGTGATATCATCATAAAGAATTAAAGTCAATAGTCGATGAATATGATGAATATGAGACCAGTACTTACAATCAGTTGCAAATATTTAGACTTTCTGTTAATCTTTAGTAAACCGAAATCTAAATGACAAATAAGGCTGTAAAATGAATTTGAATCCATCTTGTAATAGTCTTCTTTTCGCATCTTATAGTAAACCTTCAGATCCCCCAGATCCCACAGAAGAAAAATTAAAGGTAATTTCTGATAAATCACTCGATATGTTTTTAAGCAAAAATCAATTAAACAATAGAATTAATCATGAACAATCATCAGTTGAATTTGACGAAGATGAACTTATTGCCCAGCATAAAAATGCAGAGGAAGAATTCGATAAATGGAAAATAACTTATTCGGATTTGTTTAAAAATGATGAGATAAAAAAAGTCGTTTCAGGAAGAACTTTTCCACCAATGATCGATTTTGGGATGGATACAATAGAAGTCGTCTTATCAAAGGATCACCCATTTATAGGGACATCAGGGGTGGCAACATGTATAGCCGTTATAGGCAGAGGTGATGGTCCCCATGGGCCCTGTCTAGCATTGTCGCATACAAGTGGCTGTGGCTTAGATCCAGAAGAGACTCTTAAAAGGATGCAAAAAAAAATGCAATCAAAGGATTATGGTTGTAGACCCGAAACGATTAAATTTTATGTTATCGGTGGTAAATTGCCACTTTTTGATGGTTCATGTGTCTTAGATTCAATGGATCAGGAAAGAAAATTTTTATCTCTGGCAAAACAATATAATATTGTTGGTGCACAGTTTAACCTTATTGACGGAGAAGAAGGATCTTTGGAAATTGTTGTTTCAGCAGACGAGATTGTTTGGCAAACTGATTTGAATTCTGAAGATTCTTCAGAAGATAACTTATTTAATATAGAACCTTCTTTTGAAGGTTTTAATGGAAATGATATGCCTATCACTGATAAGAAAATTAATTTGCCTGTAGAAAAAAAACGGAAAAGAGATGAAAACAGCGATGAGGATCTTCAGGTACAAGTAAAAAGATCTCGAGAGGAATATACACTTTGTCACGCGATGAATAGAACAAAAGATTTAATATAAAGTTTTCAAGCGATGCGCGCCCTCGACAAGTCGAGAGCGAACAAAGCGGAGATAAGTCTCACGGACTCCAAAAATCAAGAAAACTTCTTGTAAGTAGAGTCTGTGATCTTTGTTCTAATTGGTATCCACATCCGTACGTTTTTCAGCTTGAGAATAATGTACTTTAAACTGTGCAGGCCCTGGAAATGGCTGGGAGATATATTTTATCTCCGCTTGAATACGATATCTAAGCGTTAATAACTCATACCCATTATCTGTTCTCCGAATTTCGATTATGGGTTCCCCTGAAGGGAGAACATGACTCAATTCGTCGGGTTTCAAGATAGTTTGAATCTCTTCAGCAGTTTGAAACAAAGGTGGCAGTGCAGCCCCTAATTGAGCTGTTAAGGTTAATAAAACACCACAAGCTACAAATTTATTCCATTTAACCATTATTACCTCCATAAAAATTACTCGACAATCATTGTCAAGTAGGTGCTAAGAAAATGTGCAGAAAAGGCCTATCGACTGCGAATCTTTGAGAGAAGTCTTAGGCATTCAATATAAAGCCACACAAGAGTCACCATAAGAGCAAAAGCTCCATACCATTCCATATACTTAGGAGCGCCCTTTGCTTGACCTTGCTCAATGAAATCGAAATCTATTACAAAGTTTAATGCCGCAATCACGACTACAAAAAGACTAAAACCTATCCCAGCCAAACCATTCCCAAAAATAAAGGGAACTTGTACTCCAAAAAAGCCGAGAGCCATGGTCGCAATATAAACCAATGCAATTCCTCCGGTAGCAGCCATAACACCCATTTTGAAGCCTTCAGTTGCCCGGACTAAACCGGATTGATAAGCTATTAGCATAGCAGTAAGGGTTCCGAAGGTTAGTCCAGCAGCTTGAATAACAATTCCGGAAAACTGTGCTTCCATTATGGCTGACATGCCCCCAATAAATAACCCTTCAAAGAGAGCGTAAGCGACTGCAGTCACAGGGGCCCATGTTGGCTTAAATGCTGTTGTAACAGCCAAAATAAGGCCGCCGATAGCGCCGATCATAACTAAAGCGCTAACCGAATTAGGGTTTCCTCCCGATTGGTAGAATTTTGACCATGTCCAGCCTGCTGTAAGTAAGGCAAAGACAATCAATAAAAGTGTTTTGAAGACAACGCCATGTGTCGTCATTGTCTCTGTCTGAGCAAAAGAGTTTCTATACCCATTGCCCGCAAAGGTGTCGTCTTGTAATACAGGATTTGATGAACGCATCATCTCTGTTGAACGCATCATGATAAAACCTCCTTAGAATTAATTTCTAGATTACCTAGTTGAACTTTTTTGATAAAGATAATTATCATTGGATTAAATATAAATATTTTTTTTGACAATGAATAGAGTTTAAGAGCTTCAAGTTAATTGGAATTTGACTGCTGGCAAAAAACCCTGAATCCCGACAAATAATAATTCTATCCATTTTTCAATCAATATTAAGAGGCCTTCGTAAAAACTTTTTCTCAGAATGCTTCTGCTTTTTCTCGAGATTTCTCTCTTTGATACCCTTTGAAATTTTGGTGGGAATGCGTGTAGGTTTGCGATAGTTTAGTTTTTCAATAATTAATCGCAGTTTTTTCAGGCATTTTCGCTTGTTGAGATATTGGCTCCTTTCCTGTTGGGAGGTGATTGCAATGCCGGTCGGTAAATGGATCATACGTACAGCGCTATCCGTTACATTTACGTGCTGCCCTCCGCTTCCACTCGCGCGAAAAGCACTAAATTCACATTCATTCATCAGTGCATCATCATCTTCGGGAAGTATAATTTTTGGGGGCATCTGTATCTCCTGGGGCTTTTAACCTCATGCGCAGTATAAGGTGTTATCATTTTTTGGGAATCATAAAGTCGTGTTAGTGCTGCTTAAATTCATTTAAATTTACTTAAAACCTTTACTACTAATAGTTTGTTTGTTATGATGGAGACTTGTCAAAATCTTTTTCTAAATTGTATCTTTTGGAGATTCACTAATTATGTCATTTAAAAACTTTGGTTTGTTGCCTGAATTGCAGCGCGCCGTCGAAGAAATGGGCTATACACAGCCTACGCCGATTCAGATACAAGCCATTCCTTTAGTTCTAGAAGGCGGAGATTTATTGGCCGGAGCCCAAACGGGTACTGGCAAAACTGCGGGATTTTCGCTGCCCATGCTTCAGAATTTATTTAAGATGAACAAGCCTCGTGGGAAAGTCCGGGCCTTGATTTTAACTCCGACCCGTGAGCTTGCGAGCCAAGTAGAAGAAAATGTGAGAGCTTTTGGGGTTCATCTAGGATTTAAATCGATTGTTCTTTTTGGCGGAGTGAACATCAATACGCAAATTAGTAAATTGCGAAATGGGGTGGATATAGTAGTCGCAACACCTGGGCGTCTGCTTGACTTATTAAACCAAAGAGCTTTAGATTTATCGAATGTTGAAATTTTAGTTTTAGACGAAGCTGACCGTATGTTAGATATGGGTTTTATTCATGATATACGCAAGCTCCTAGCTATTTTGCCGAAAAAAAGACAGACTTTACTTTTTTCCGCGACTTTTTCAGATGAGATAAAAAAACTTGCTAATGACCTCTTAAATTCTCCAAAAATGATACAAGCAGCTACTTCAAATTCTACAGCAGAAGGTATTCAACAAGTTATATATCCGGTTGATAGCAAGCGAAAGCGTGCTCTTTTGTCATTTTTGATCAACAGCAATCAGTGGAAGCAAGTTCTCGTCTTTTCACGTACTAAACATGGAGCTAATCGGCTTGCTGGTAATTTGGAAGACGATGGTATTACTGCCGCTGCAATTCATGGAAATAAGAGTCAAAATGCTCGAACAAAAGCTCTAGATGACTTTAAAAATGGAAAAGTGCGTATTTTAGTTGCGACAGACATCGCAGCTCGAGGCCTGGACATTGATCAGCTACCTCATGTTGTCAACTTTGATTTGCCAAATGTCCCTGAAGATTATGTCCACCGTATTGGACGAACAGGACGCGCAGGAAATAGTGGAGAAGCTGTTTCATTAGTTTGCATCGATGAGCATCAACTTTTGCGTGATATCGAAAAATTGCTGAAGAGAAAGCTTCCCCAAACAATCATCGAAGGTTATGAGCCGGATCCAAGAATAGCTGCAGAGCCCATTATTAATGGTAGACAAGGTGGAAATGGAAGGCAAGGGCAAGGCGGAAATTCAAGGCAGCAAGTAGCTTACGGCAGAACGCCCGCACCGCATAGCAGGTCAAAAAGTGGAGATAGAGCTCCTTTTGGAAGTCAAAGTCGACCTTCGATGACTTCGCAAACAAGATCTCCGGCACCGCGTCATGCGCCTAGTTCTCAGCGAGCGCCAAGCTCAGAGGCTGTGAAAAAATTCGAAATAATGCAGCAGTTAGGCGAAAGTTGCAGCTGATGCAATTCTTGACGACGTCGTAGCTATAGCTACGACCGAGGAGAGAAGTGCGTCAGATGCAACTTTTCAGC
>JACCRY010000188.1 GCA_013813265.1 Parachlamydiaceae bacterium | reverse complement strand
TCTAACTGGCTTGTTAAAAAGAATTATTCGAGCATCATCGTTCAAAAACATGCTTCCTCCGTATTAAAACAGAGAATATTAAAAATGAAAATCACGAAAAAGATGGGTAAAATTGACGCTTACGCAGAAGGTGTTAACCAGACTAACAAAAAATATGAGTTCATGCAAAACACTAACATCCCTTCTTAATAATGAATGTAGCTATTTAATCGATTTAGCAAAAGAAAAGGAATTAAAATATCTGAGAAGAAAACTGATATACTTTAGAGACACGAGCCCTCTTGATATTAGTGAAGGCAATGACATTGACAAATTTGGATACCAAGAAATTAAGACCAACAATCGACGGACTAGATAAGAAGCGATTGGTATAAAAATTAAACGATTTGAGGATGAGAAAAATCTGACTCATAATATCAAATAAACAAATCCGCAAATAAATAAATCTTTACAGGTTGAGTCGTGAGCAAATTATAAGTTTTTGAATGTAGGTATATAAAGCTTTAAAGGGGATTTTAATTAAACGAATAAAGTAAAAAAATGTCCTCGGCGCGAATTGAACGCGCGACCTGTTGCTTAGGAGGCAACCGCTCTATCCAACTGAGCTACGAGAACGTTATAGATAAAGTACAATACCGCCAGGTAAATAGCAAGAAAATTGAACACGTCATAAAACTCACCGATTTCTAAGGATTAGGATAAATGAGAGGATTAAGTTTACCGGAGAGTCGACGAGTTCCTTGTTAAGTTTACGTACAAATATAAAATTTCTTCTCGTCCTGCCCATAATTTCCATTTCGACACTAATTACAATTAAGCTTGAAGATAAAAAACCAGATGTTTTCCAATAGGATGAACTTCCTTCGATATTGTTTTTTCATCATTGGAATATTCCTTAAATAAATTCAAAAATTTCCCATTTTTCTGTTTTATCTTTTTGCTCTGCGAGCGATGATAGAGAAAATAACTAAGGAGTAATTAGAATGAGCGCCGAACCTACAGCTGATATTGGAGTAATAGGCCTTGCCGTTATGGGGCAGAATCTTGCTCTAAATATGAATGACCACGGCTTTACAGTTGCCGTTTTTAATCGGACAACATCCAAAGTCGATGATTTTTTGCAGGGACCAGCTAAAGGAAAAAAACTGATTGGCACACATTCTATCCAAGAGTTTATTCAGACATTAAAAAGACCTCGTAGGATTATGTTAATGGTAAAAGCAGGATACCCTGTTGATGAATTTATCGATCATTGCCTCCCTTTTTTATCTTCAGGAGATATTATCATTGATGGAGGGAATAGCCTTTTTACAGATTCTACGCGCCGTTGTAAAGATCTTAAAGCTAAAGGAATTATCTTTATTGGCACAGGAATATCAGGTGGGGAAGAAGGTGCTCGTAATGGGCCATCGATTATGCCAGGAGGTAACATTGATGGTTGGTCACATGTAAAAGATATCTTCCAAGGAATTTCGGCAAAGGTAGATAACCAACCTTGCTGTGATTGGGTAGGTGATGAAGGGGCCGGGCATTATGTGAAAATGGTTCATAATGGAATTGAATATGGAGATATGCAGCTTATCTGCGAAGCATACGATCTTCTCAAAACTGGCTTAGGGGTCAATGCTGACGAGCTTCACGATATTTTCACAGAATGGAACAAACAGGCACTCAATAGTTATCTGATTGAAATTACAGCTCACATCTTTGCTCATAAAGATCAAGACGGACAGCCTTTGGTAGAGAAAATTTTGGATGTCGCCGGCCAAAAAGGAACGGGTAAATGGACTGTCATCAATAGTTTAGACCTAGGGATTCCTCTAACACTTATCTCAGAAGCTGTTTTTGCTCGATGTTTGTCTGCAATCAAAGATGAAAGAGTTGCTGCTAGTAAAGTGCTTAAAGGACCAAAACCTGAATTCCATGGAGATAAAAAGGAATTTATTGATGCGATTGGTAAGGCTCTATATGCATCAAAAATTATTAGTTATGCTCAGGGATTTATGCTGATGAAGAGCGCTGCTGATGATTATAAATGGAAGTTGAATTATGGGAGCGTGGCTCTTATGTGGCGTGGCGGTTGTATCATTCGGAGTGCATTCCTTGGAAAAATTAAGGAAGCGTTTGATCGTACACCTGGATTGCAGAATTTACTACTCGATAGTTACTTTTGTCAAGAGATTAATGCTGCACAAGCTAGTTGGCGAAAAGTGGTTTCAATGGGCGCTGAAATGGGCATTCCAACACCTTGCTTCAGCACAGCTCTTTCTTTTTATGATGGATATCGCTCAGCTCGTCTTCCAGCTAATCTTTTACAGGCACAAAGAGATTATTTCGGCGCTCACACATATGAGCTCATAGATCGACCTCGCAATGAATTCCACCACACTAACTGGACCGGAACAGGGGGCAAAGTCAGTTCGTCTTCCTATAATGCATAATTTAGTTAGGTATGAATTGTTTTAGCCGGTTGAAGCCTGAAAATTGTTTTAGCAGGCTGTAGGCCTGTGACATGGCATCTTTAAAATATTAAAGTGTAAACGAGACACGTTAGGTTAGGCCTACAGCCTGCTAAAACAATCAGCTCATTACAAAACTCGTTGGTTTAAAATAATGAGAAAAAAAATCTTAATTGCCGCAGGCGGAACAGGTGGGCACATCTATCCTGCAATGGGGTTTGCTTCTGGGCTGCTTGAATCGGATTCTAATTTAGATATCATGTTTGTTGCTGGAGGTTTACTAGAGAGCCCTTTTTTTGATCGAACGGCCTTTGCATGGAATTCGGTTAGTTCAGCAGCTTTGTCAAAAAAAAATCCTTTACAGTTTATGAAAAGCTGCGGATCCATTGCTAGGGGGTTTTGGCAAAGTAGTCACTTACTATCATCGTATAAACCCAATCTCGTTGTTGGATTCGGCAGTTACCACTCATTCCCAGTGCTTTCGGCTGCTCAATTACAAGGCTATCCCATAGTTTTACATGAGCAAAACAGTAAACCAGGAAAAGTGATTCGGTTGTTCTCAAAACAAGCTCTTCTTACAGGCATTTATTTTCCAGATGCTGCTGAAAAAATCCA
Source organism: Parachlamydiaceae bacterium (assembly GCA_013813265.1). Taxonomy (GTDB): domain Bacteria; phylum Chlamydiota; class Chlamydiia; order Chlamydiales; family Parachlamydiaceae; genus JACCRY01. The sequence continues at coordinate 14,340 of JACCRY010000188.1, read as the reverse complement.
TGGAAAGACTTCGCTCTTGACGATGCCCCTTCGAAAAGGTTTTTCAAAAGATAGTTGTAGCAAGGTGGAAGCCTGTAGTTACTTTCAGCTAGATTCTCAAAAAATGACACTCCTTGTTTTTGGTGGATCCCTCGGTGCTCAATTTCTCAATAAAAAAATAGCTTTTCTTTTAGCAAGTCAATTCTCGCAAGACCGAGACTTTCAAGTTCTCCATTTTGCTGGCAAAGCAGATGATGCTGAACAAGTGACTTCGGTCTATGAAAAATATGGGGTAAAAGCTACTGTTAAAGTCTCTGAAACGCGCATGGACTTTGCTTGGCGAGCAGCTGATCTTGCAATTGTTCGTTCAGGGGCAGGTACGATTGCTGAGCAGATTGAATTTGAAGTGCCTGCACTCTTTTTTCCATACCCACATGCAGCGGAAGATCATCAAAACAGCAATGCTGACTTTGTTGTAGAGTATGTGAAAGGTGGATGGAAATTTCAAGAATCTGAATGGGAGCTATCCAAATTTTCAGCATTACTCCAGATATTGCTTAATAAAAAGAGTCCTCAATTAAGAGAAAAGCAGCATAGTTTAAGCGAATATAAAAAAAAGTCTAGTCGCAAGGAATTTACATGGGTCATACACAATTTACTGAAAACACTTTAGGCAAAAAATATCACTTTATTGGAATTGGGGGGATCGGAATGAGCGCCCTTGCCCGCATATTGCTAGAAAGAGGAGCTGCGGTGTCCGGAAGTGATCTTTCAATGAATGAGCTCGCTAAATCACTTCAAGTGCTTGGGGCAAAAATTACTGAAGGACATTCAGAAGAAAATGTTCCCCCAGAATCAATTGTTGTATATGCAACAGGTGTAACAAATGAAAATCCGGAATTTCAAATTGCTACGGCTTCAAATTTTCCATTGCTTCACAGATCCGATCTACTGAAAGAACTTGCTGAAGGATATAAATTATTGGCCGTTGCCGGTACTCATGGGAAAACGACCAGTTCAGCCTTGCTTACCCATGTTCTACTGTCCTCAGGCCAAGATCCCGCTTTTGCTGTTGGCGGTATTCTTCCGCAATATGGCAAAAATGGAGGTGATGGCAAAGGGGAGTGTTTTGTCATTGAAGCTTGTGAAAGTGATGGGACATTTTTGAAATATGCTCCCTTTGGAGCCATTCTTACGAATATCGATGCGGACCATCTTGATTATTTTGGATCAGAAAAAGCTTTGCACGAGGCTTATTTTAAATTCATCGATTCCGTGAAGTCTAAAGAACATTTGTTTTGGTGCGGAGATGATCACCTTTTAAAACATCATTCTCCTCCTGGTATAAGTTATGGATTTGGTGCGGAATGTGTGCTTCAGATTTCCAATTTTTATCAAAATGAGTGGGAAATTACTTTTGACCTTCTTTTCAGAGGGAATTTATATAAACATATAACTCTTCCGATTATTGGAAAACACAATGCACTGAATGCCTCTGCAGTTTTTGGTCTTGCTCTTCTAGTAGGAGTCGACGAAGAAGCTATTCGTAAAGCTTTTGCATCATTTGGTGGGATTAAACGACGCTGTGAATTGAAAGGGGAACATAAAGGTATTCTTATTCTTGATGACTATGCGCATCACCCTGTTGAAATTAAAACAACACTCGAAGGAATTAGATCTGCAGTAGGAGAAAAGAGAATTTTCGTTGTCTATCAACCCCACCGTTATACGCGTACACGTGATTGTCTAGGCATGTTTACATCCGTATTTGATGCTGCTGATGAAGTGATCCTAACAAATCTTTATGGGGCAGGTGAAAGTCCAATTGAGGGAATTACTGATCAAAAAGTCTTTGAAGATATTTCGAGAACGTGTAAACAACGTGTGAGTTTTGTAGCACAAGATTCTTTAATTAATTATCTTTCGAAGCATTTACGTCCTCACGACATCCTAGTAACTCTAGGTGCTGGTAATGTAACATTTATCGGAAATCAGCTTCTTGAGATTTTTCTTACTGAACCTTTAGCGAAATTGCGGGTGGGGGTCATATTTGGAGGGCGCTCTGTTGAACATGAGGTTTCCCTAATGTCCGCTCGCAATATAGTGAATGCTTTAAATCCGGATATATACACGATTTACTATTTTGGAATATCAAAATCAGGAAAATGGATAGGTGGACTTGAAGCAAAGGAATGTTTGGAAAATGAAAGCTGTGTGATTAATTCGCATAGTGAGCAGATGATTACCTCTGATATATTACACAACTTACAAAAATGTGACATATTATTTCCAATTCTTCATGGACCTTTTGGGGAGGATGGGGCGATTCAAGGATTTTTTGAGACGCTTGGAAAACCTTATGTTGGATGTTGTCAGCGTTCAGCTGCGATATGCATGGACAAGGCGGTCACAAAAGAGTTAATGGATCTTCATCAGGTCCCTATAGTGGAGTTTTTGACTTTCAGCCGATATAATTGGAAAAATTCCCCTGATGAAATGATTGACAAGATTGTTACAAAACTCCCTTTTCCCCTTTTTGTTAAGCCTGTTCATCTAGGGTCTTCAATTGGCATTAAAAGAGCTAATTCATCAAAAGAGCTGGTTCAAGCTATCCAAGAGGCCTTTCATGTCGATACTAAAATTGTTGTAGAAAAAGGTGTTGTAGCTCGTGAAATTGAATTTGCGGTCTTGGGTAATGAGATTCCACATGTGTTTCCTCCAGGTGAAGTCTTGGCAAATGGAGAGATTTATGTTTATAATGCCAAATATGGCCCAAACGGAATCTCAGTAACTGCTCAAGCTGAATTGCCCGCTGGAGTTATGGACAAAGGAACAGCATTAGCGAAAAAAGCTTACGAAGTTGCGGGTTGTAAAGGGATGGCCAGGGTTGACTTTTTCTTAGATGAATCTGGGAAGTTTTGGCTGAATGAAATCAATCCAATCCCAGGATTCACTGTCAATAGTTTATTCCCACGCATTTGTCATGCAAATGGGGTTCCGATTTCGAAGTTAATCGACAAACTTATTACCTTAGGCTTGCAAAGATAACTATGAATAAATTTAATATTATTGTCCCTTCGTTCAATTGTGTGGAGTATTTGCCGCAATGTTTAGCTTCAATTGAGGGGCAATCATATCCACCCAATGCTGTTTGTGTCATTGACGACGCTTCGACACTTCCACAACAACGTGAAATCATCTTGGATTTTTGCACGCGGAACAAATGGCAGTATCGGTTTCATGAGCGCAATTATGGAGCCATCTACGGCCTTGTTCATGGAATTAAGGAGTTCAACTGCGAAGATGATGATATCATCGTTGTGGTTGATGGAGATGATTGGCTTGCACATTCTGAGGTACTTGCTTTCTTGAATGAAGTCTACACCCTAAACGACCTTTTTCTAACATGGGGACAATGCGAGAAATATCCTGTTGAAGGTAATCCCATGAGATGTGCAAATAATATCCCGTATAGAGTCATGGATAAAAAGTTGTTTAGAGAAATACGTTTTGTTTTTTCTCATCTTCATTCATTTAAATATTTGCTGTGGAAAAATATTAAAGATGCCGATTTACGCGATACAACAGGTGAATATTTTAAAATTCTCTATGATCTAGCAATATATTATCCCATGTTAGAAATGGCCGGACGAAAAATTAAATTCATTAAAGAAACTCTTTACATTTATAACGCTGCGAATCCATTAAATGACGCTAAAATGACTCCGAAAGAGGAGTGGGAAGCTTCCAATAAATTCTTAAGAAGTAAACCTCCTTATCAAACATTAGATCGTTGTAAATAATGCGCTATTTAAACGAATTGTCCTTAAAAAATGCTCTTATATTGATTGTTTTTTCCATTTTGCTTATATCCGGATCAGTTGCTGCGGGTTTATTTTACTGGAACCTCCATAAACAAAGACGTTTTTCTGATCCACGCTATCATCTTGTAGCGATCATACAATCTTGTAGCGATAAGGAGCCATTGCAAACAAATTATTTAGCTGAATTGCTTGAACTTTCGACCAATCAACCCACAAACCTCTACAGATTTAACGTGGAAGAGGCTGAACAGAAGCTTTTAATGTGCCCACTCATTAAATCCGTTAAGATTAAAAAAATTAAACCCGGTATGCTTTATATTGATTATTCATTACGGACACCAATTGCCTACGTTATGGATTATAGCAACACTGCAATTGATTCAGACGGAGTACTGATCCCTTTTAAGCCATTTAATACACCAAAAAAAATTCCAGAATTAGTTTTGGCTCTTCCAATAGGTCTAAAGTGGGGAACAAATATTTTTGGGGATAAAATAAAATTAGCCAAAGAAGTGATGAAGTCAATTTCCCAAGAAGGGTTGACTCAATTTTGTAGCTTAAAACGCATTGATGTTTCCAAAGCTTTTTCGAAAAAATGGGGCGAACGTGAAATTGTGTTATTTTTCGAAGATCATTCGGGAACATATTCGAATTCACAAACCCTTCCACACCTGTGTATGGTTCGATTTTCTTCCCAAAGTTGGCAAAATCAGCTTGTAAATTACAAAAAATTACGTCAAAACCTTGTCCTAAAAAGTCAGGGATCACCTAGCATGGTTGATATGCGTATATCTCAACTTGCCTTTATAACGAATTAAGGAGTGAAGTATGAACGAATTTTGCGAAATTCATTGGTCGAGTGGTTCAATAGATGAAGCAAGAAAAATTTCTCGCTACCTTGCTCAGGAAAGGCTTATTGCAGGCGCCCAAATTATTCCTTGGGTAGAGACTATTTACATGTGGAACAATCAACTTGAAACAGTACAAGAGAGCAAGATCATTCTAAAAGCTCCCAAAGTAAACTGTAAGCGTATCGAAGAAATTATCAAAGAAAATAGCAGTTACCAAATTCCAGAAATCCTATATTTTAATATTGAGGGGGGGAGCGAAGATTATTTGGTTTGGGCAAAGGAGAGCACTCCACAGCGCAGCCTGTAACTGGACATTCCGATGCATGCGCATCAGGTTAAGCAACTAAATTTTTTTATTGGTTTGTGTTAGTTTAGAATTGCTTAACCTGATGCGCATGCATCGCGAATGTCCAGTTACAAGTTCATTGGAGCTAATTGTATAAAGGTTTTCTCCAACATGTCTTCTCAACAGCTTTTCAGCTATCTGAATCTTTTCATTTTTTTCATCACTATTCACGTGCCCATTTGCAGCAAACGTGAAGAAGCGCGTAAGCGCGACTTCTCGTTTGCTGCAAATAGGCACGTGAATAGTTACCTTTAATTGTCTTCAGCTTGCAATTTTGATGGATAACCCTTATGATATAAAACAGGAAAAAAAGAGGTCGAATGGCTTTAATTTAGGTGGTATTTTTGTGATTTGCATTGAAAAAGAAGAAATTGAGCGCCTATATCATGAAATTGCCATTGATATTCAAAGGCGGCTTGCTGCAAATCTGCAAAGACCTAAAAAACGCATTATTATATTGGCAGGACCTACCTGTGTAGGGAAATCATCTTTTGCTATGGCCTTAGCGCCAACCTTAGAAGCGGAAATCGTTTCGGCGGATTCCATGCAAGTTTATCGAGGTATGGACATCGGAACTGCCAAACCAAGCCGAGAAGACCGCGACATTGTGCCCCATCATCTTATCGATATCCGAGAAATCACTGAAAGTTTTAATAGCGTAGATTTCTATTATGAGGCACGGCAGGCGTGCCAAGTCATTCATGCCCGCGACAATACTGTACTTGTTGTAGGAGGCTCTGGATTCTATTTACATTCATTAATTTATGGTCCCCCTAGTGGACCTCCTTCAATACCTGAATTGCGAAAATCACTTGAGAATGAGATTGAAAGTTTGGGTCCAGAAGCTCTTTTCGAAAGGTTAGAACAGCTTGACTCAGAATACGCAGCCACAATTACCAAAAACGATAAGCAAAAAATTGTCAGAGCTTTAGAAATTATCACTCTTACTGGAAAAAAAGTTAGTAAATTAGCTTGGAAAACTCGATTGAAGCCTTTAAATTATGAGTTCCATTGCTGGTTCCTTCATCGTCCACGCCCTTCTCTTTATCAACGAATCGATAAAAGATGTGAGCAAATGCTCGACTTGGGTTTTCTTGATGAGGTGCGTGCATTAAAAGAGGCTGGTATAGACAGCAATTCTACAGCCTCACAGGCAATTGGGTATCGTCAAGCGCTTGAATTTCTCAATAAAAAAGGGACCGCCCAAGAGTATGATGAGTTTGTCCAAGAATTCAAAAAAGCTTCTCGTCATTATGCTAAAAGGCAGTTAACTTGGTTCAGACCTGATCATGAACCTCTATTTAGGTGGCTAGATCTTGATTTGCACGATCCGGAAGTCGCTATGGATATCATTACAAAAGACTTTAAAGCAAGATATGATTGATAATGTGAAAAAAAATATTGGAACTTACGACCGTCTCTTTCGATTTACTCTTGCTGTCATTTTATTATTTTTTAGTTGGTGGTACGCGAGTTGGATTGTACTTGGATTTGGACTTTTTACCCTCTACGAGGCCTTAGCAAGTTGGTGTGTGGTATATCACTTGCTTGGAAAAAATAGTTGCCCAATCTCAAAAAAATGATGATGAGAAAAAGTATAACTCTTCATTTTAAATAAATGAAAAAGGCGATTTTCTTAGACAAATCACTGTTCAGTTCAAAAAGTTTTTTTTAAATCACATTTTTTTTCAAATAACTTTAAATGTCTTCATTTTCTTCTGTAGCTAAAGCCTTCTGCTTACCTGGATCTCGTCTTTCCTTACGCTTTCCTCCGGGTTCTCTTTAGCTCTTGTGCTTCAGCGGACGTAAAAGGAAAGAAATAACTAAAAAATTGAAGTTATAAAAAAAATTATAAAGTCGCGCTTGCATGTATTATATTTTTTTAGTAGGTTCCGAAATAGAGCGAATCTGGCCCAAATAACGGGTCAGGGGGGGATACAAAAAATTTAACTTAAGGATTAAAAAATGGGTTTAGCAGTTTTGACTCCAAGAGCTTCAGGAAAAACAATCCCAAAAAAAAATCAAAAAGATGTATCTCCTCCTGACATGAACCGAGTAGCTTCTATTATCTTAGGCGGTGGAGAGGGGACTCGTTTATTTCCTCTTACTCTGAACTGCTGTAAGCCAGCAATCAATTTTGGCGGCCGTTTCAAGCTTATCGATATCCCAATCGCAAACTCGATCAATTCAGGTTGCAATAAAATTTTTGTCATTACACAGTTTCTTTCTGCTTCCCTTCATCAACATCTTTTTAGAGCCTATAGAAATGACACTTCAAATTCAGGTTTTTTAGAAATTCTTTCAGCTGAATTAAAGCACTCTAAAATGGGATGGTTTAAAGGTACTGCCGATGCTGTCAGACAAAACATTGAGTATTTGTTGGATCTACCCGTGGATTATTTTTTGATTCTTTCAGGGGATCAACTCTATACAATGGATTTTCGTGAAATGGTGCAGACTGCCAAAGATACAGATGCCGACCTTATTGTTGCCGCTTTGCCTGTAAAGGGGCCAGAATGCAAAAGAATGGGAATTCTTAAAATTGACAGTAAAAGAAATATTACAGATTTTATTGAAAAGCCGCAAGATCTAAATGACATCGAACATATGCGAATCAATATAGGTTTTAAAAAATCCAAGCAAAAGCCACAAGATGATCCGCAGTATTTAGGGTCCATGGGAATTTATTTATTTAAGAGAGAAGCCTTGATAAAGCTTTTACATGAAGATTCACGTGAAGATTTTGGCAAGCATCTCTTGCCAACAATGGTAGAGAGGGGAAAAGCTGCTGCTCATATCTTTAATGGGTATTGGGAAGATATTGGCACCATCGAATCTTTTTACCACGCAAATATTGCAATGACTAGCACTGTCCCACCTTTAGACTGCTACAATGAACAGAAGCCCATCATTTCTACTCACCATAACCTTATGGGGCCTAAGCTTACAAATACTCTAGTGAATGGAAGTATTATTTGCGAAGGGTGCCGCATAGATGCTGATGAAATTCGTAACAGTATTTTAGGACCTCGTACAACGGTTGGAAAGGGGAGTGTCATCACTGAAAGTTATCTCATGGGCAACGATTATTATATTTCTCCTGTTGCTACTGAAGCAGCTCCGAAGCATTTACAAATTGGCAAAAACTGCATTATTATGAAGTCAATCATCGACAAAAATGTCTGCATCGGAGACAATGTCTGTCTAATCAATAAAAATGGGCTAACCCATTATGACGATAGCAACATCTATATTCGTGACGGGATCATTGTAGTCCCAAGGGGCGCGACAATCCCTGATGGATTTATTCTATAACTTAAAAGAGACTTATGACCGTTTGGGCGATTGCCGATTTACACCTTTCTTTTGGAATTTCTGATAAATCAATGGATGTTTTTGGCCCGCAATGGACAGATCATGCTGCACGGGTCAAAAAAAAATGGCTGGAATTAATTACTGTAGATGATCTTGTATTGATTGCAGGCGATATATCTTGGGCAATGACTCCAGAACAAGCAAAAGCTGATCTTCAATGGATTCATGAGCTTCCTGGCACCAAAGTTCTTTTACGTGGAAACCATGATTATTGGTGGACGTCGATTAGCAAAGTACAAAAAGTGCTACCTCCGTCGATGCATCTTGTACAAAATGATGCTTTTTTCTGGAATGACATCGCCATTGGGGGAACTCGGCTTTGGGATAGCTTAGAATACTCTTTTGGTCAATTTGTGGACTACCGTGAAAATGCGCGCGCCAACACTGCCATCAAAGAAACTTCAGAAAGTGAACAAGAAAAGATTTTTCAGCGCGAACTTATTCGTTTAGAGACAAGCTTAAAAATGTTAGATACTAAAGCGACATCAGGGCAACGGCGAATCGCCATGACACACTATCCGCCTATTGGAGCGGATCTACTTCCCTCAAGAGCGGCAGCATTGCTAGAAAAGTATAAAATGGAAATTTGTGTTTTCGGACATCTTCATAATTTAAAGCCTAACAGCACACCATTTGGTATTAGAAATGGTGTTCATTATATTTTAACAGCATGCGATGCGATTGACTTCACACCTGTAAAACTCATTCAATAAGTTGAAAGTATTGCTAGCGCTAAGGTGCTTGGCCCATGCCACCTGTCGATCAGACCTGCAGGGATGTCACAATGAATATATTCTCATATACTCTATGCAAGTTATAATACTGCTCTGTACTCCATCCTCACTTATCTTGAGTTACTGCTGTCTTATCCTGTAAATCAGCTTAGACATATAAATTGTAAGGGCATCAAGATAGCTCTACCCTAACAGTATTTCATCATTAAGTTGTTTCATTGGGCTGAATCCTGTTGACCACTAACTAACTAAAGCGATTTTATGAAGTAGGGGGCGTTATATAGATGATGATAAATATGGTTTAGTCTTTCCAATGTTTCCTGAGCTTTTACACTATGCGATGTTTCTCTCCAAAAATGAAATAGTTTTAGAGGTCGCAGGAGGCCGTGGAGAAAATGCCGCACTTCTTGCCTTTTCCGGAGCTAAACGTGTGTACATGAATGATATCCTTCCGAGTGAGGTGGAATCTTTCAAAAAGCTTTGCACAGAGCTCCCCTCTCAAGTGCAGGAAAAAATAGTGTCTGTCTGCGGAAATTGCTTTGAACTTCTGAAATTAAAACCTGAATTAGAAGGGAAAGTTGGACTATTGCTTTGTCGAAATTTGATTCATTTTTTTAACGATCAGGAACAGGATGCATTTTTGAAACTGCTCAAGAATGCATTAAGACCGGGCGGACGGGCCATTATTACAGTCAATGCAAGTTATTTCTTTTCTGAACATAGAAAAATTCTAGATTCATCACCGGATAATACAGCATGGAATCATTTATCCTGTACTTTGCATGATCAATCATTAAACTTTGAAAGAGTAGACGATTTATTTATAAAATCATCTTCGAGCAAAGTTACATGTGATTATCAGAGTGATTATTTATGGTTAAAAGGTCTCTCTACTAATTATAAATGGAGAGAGAATCCAGAGGTTTATAAATCACTAACACCAGACGTTGTTAAAATACTTAAAAAATCTCTTACTGAAGATAAATTAAAGCGCAATAAAATTAAAATTAAGTCAGGTGTTGTGCGCTTACTGTCAAATGTCATTCATACTTATAGGCAAAAAAGTCTTGAGAATCTTTTTACAGGAGCAGGATTTGAAGTCGAGCAGACTTTTTTGATTCAAGTGAATGGCCATCTTTTCTTTGGTGATGATCCTTACGGTAAAGTAAATAATGTGGGAATTATTGTTAAAGCTCCCAAAGGTTTATAAAAATAATCAGAACACTCCAGAAAATGTCGCTAAGATCTATTACGTCATCGCATTTAAATTGTCAGTTTTGCCGGCGCTACAGCTCTCACGGTTGAAGTCTGAAAAATGACCTAATATGTGTATATGGGATCACTTTTAAGCCTTTAACACCGGGGCTTTGGGCATTGACCAAACAGACAATTTAAATGCGATGACGTGCTAGTACCCTAAAAATAAAAACTCAAAGAGAAATCTCTTCCACAGTTTCTTGTGCCTTTAAGTCTCCTAAATAACAATCTTTTTAAACTAGTTGTTTTTTGAAACACAGAGGTACGAAGAACACAGAGATAGGCACAGAGGAAGAAAAAAAATATTTAAATTCTCTTCTGTTCCCTTTGTGTCCTCCGTGCCCCTGTGTCTCAAAAAAAGACACGTTATTTTCCGATAAGGGTGCCATGGGGATTGCCTCCCTTGCATTAAAAGAATTAGAAGAAAAATGATTGTAACATGACACTGCAGTTTTTTTCCTATTGCTACGATAAAGGGCAGTAAGCTAAACTTTCGATTCTACTGACTTTACATGCAGGCTAAAATGACATATATACAAAATTTATTGATTGGAGCTGTTTTAGCTTCCACTTTTTCTGCATCGCCATTACAGGCTGCGTACACATTTAGAGATGGCAAAATCATCGATGCTCAGCTTGCTGCGACGATGCCCATGGATTGGCACTATAATGCAGCTGTAGGTGCAATGGAAGCCTGTGATTGGCGGGAATCTGCTCGGCAATTTGCCATTGTAGCGTCGAATTTCCCCCTTTCTCCCTATGGTCACGAAGCCCTTTTTTATCAAGGCGTAGCCGAATTTAACTTTGAAGAATACGACTGTGCCGATCAAGCTTTCTCAGATTATCTTCAAAGTAAAAATCACCCACGCCTATTTGATGAGGCTATTGAATATAAATACGCTATCGCTGAAAAATTTAGGTCAGGAGCACGCAGACGTTTGCTCGGTACTAAACGTCTTCCTAAGTGGGCCAATGCAGACGGGCACGCTTTAAAGATTTATGAAGAAATTATCGCAGCCGTTCCCACAAGCGAGCTTGCTGTTCAATCGCTCTACTCCAAAGGGTTTTTACATTGGAATCGACGTGAGTGCACTGAAGCTGTTGAATGCTTCCAGATCATCATAAGGCGCTTTCCAAAACATGAATTGGCCCCGGAATGTTATTTAATGATAAATCAAGTTTATCTAGATCAATCTCGTTATGAATTCCAGAATCCCGATATCTTAGCTTTTGCTGAAATTAATGTTCGCCGATTTGCTCAAAGTTTCCCTACAGATGAGCGAGTTTTAGAAGCAGAGCAAGATTTACTTGAGATTAAAGAGGTTTACGCCCAAGGACTTTACAATACCGGCCAATTTTATGAGCGTACCAATCATCCTTATGCTGCAATTCTCTATTATCGCAATGCAGTTATTCAGTTTCCAGAAACTCGTATTGCCCAGCTGAGCCAAGAACGATTAGGTTTCCTAGGATATGAAGTTATTGGAAATGCGAACGATGAACCTTGTGTTCCTGCTAGTGAAGAAGTGATAGGAAGAATGACAGAAGTGTTAAGCGAGTAAACAAATGAAGAATACCTTCCTTTTGTTTCTTGCGTCAGCGGCCTTTTTCATCTCGTCCTGTGGATATCGCCCAGGATATGGAACTTTTTTAGATCGTTATAGCTCTCTTTCAGTTCCTTATGTTATAGGTGATCTTGACGGAGCTCTAACAGCTGAGCTCGTTCGTGCTGTGGCTTCTTCCTTAACTTTTGATCACAGTTCTACAGAAGGTGAGCTTTTGCTCATCGTAAAGCTATTGGATGTTGAAGATGAAAATATCGGATTTCGCTATGAGAAAGTGCAGGGTAAAAAGTATAAAAGATCAATTATTCCAGTTGAGACAAGATTGACAGCAACAGCTGAGATCACAGTTGTGAATGCTGCAACAGGATGTAGTCTGATTCCACCTGCACGCGTAACCGCTTTTTATGATTTTGATCATGAATATAATGCGACAGAGCATGATTCTAATACGTTTTCATTAGGACAACTTTCAGATGCAGATGCCGCTTTTGCTGCAGCGCGTGTTCCGCTTAACAGAATATTGGTACAGAAAATAATTGAATACATCTATGGCATTTCCTATACGCAAGATTAGTTTTTCCTATGTGCAAGAGTAGCAAATGCTGTCGATGAGTGCTAACTTTTTCATCGTAAAAGCAATTGCTTCTATTTAACCCTTTTGATATACTGAGCATAATCAGTCAGACAAGAAGGAAATTTATGAAGATTGATAATAAAATACTTAGCGTCCCACCTTATATTTCTACACTATGGAAATATGTTGATGGACTTTATATGAGAGGTGCAACTCTTGTTGTTACACTTTTCGGGGGAGAATCTGTCAATATCCCTGGATTAAACTCAGAAATTATTAAGAGCATTTTTTCTGCTCATGTAGATTCTTTGGAACAAGAGGCCCGACTGCAAATTCTTAATAAATCGAATCTCCAGCAGTTGCCTGATATGCCATTTGGACTCCCAATTTTTTCTCAAACTTTTCCAATGATGACCAGTGGCGAGAGTTCTTTTCAATTCGGAATTGGATCCATGGATGGATTTGCTACAGCTATGCAGCATAATCCTGCACAAGCCAATGCACCGGATCTTCCGACAGAGATTCTTCAAAAAATTGGGGCTATCGTCAAGATTGTGGCTCCTGAAGAAGTTATTGAAAATGCTTCTGCAGTTCAGCATTGTAATTGCCCGCATTGTCAGATAACCCGTGCAATCAGCGCAGAGCCTGAAATATCCAACAATGAAAAATGCTCAGAAGTCCAACCCTTACCTTCGCCTGAAACTATTTTTGAGAAATGGAAAATTCAGCAGGCTGGAGATAATCTCTATAAGGTCATTGATAGCGAAGATTTAGCAGAATACCAAGTTAGCCTTAGTGAATCCATTTCTTGTTCTTGTGGTAAACAAGGGTGCGTACATATCATCGCTGTTCTCAAAAGTTAAATTTAGTGAAGCATAGCTATAAAGCGGGGACTCGTCTCCGCTTTGACTTGTCCCTTCATCCTGCCCTATCCTAATCCATCCTTTTAATCCTGAAAAATCGCTATAGGTTTATGCAATCGTTTATGTGTCCGCAGGGCTAAGACATGATGTAGCGATGAATATTTTCTAAATAGCTGCTAGTAAGAGATTGGGGTTAAATTGCCTTTTTGGGCGTAAGCGTAAATTAACCATATCCATTTTCTTTGCGCCCTTTCTGCCATTTGCTGCTTCTCTTAAATAACATTTTTTTTTGCACCAATTGTTTTTTTGACACAGAGACACAGAGAGGCAACAGAGGTCAGAAGGTGAGGAAATATTTAAATTCTCTTCTTCTCTCTCTGTGTCTTCCGTGCCTCTGTGTTTCAAAAAATGACACGTTATTTCCTGATAGGGGGGCGAAGGAACTGTCTCGCATTGCGTTAAAAAAAATTAATCTAGTACACTGTAAGGTAAACCCATTTCAATACAACTTCACCAAAGACCCGCACTGGATGATCAAAAGTGACCCATTAACTATACATAGGGTCTCTTATAATCATTCAGCCTCGCAAAGTGATGACGTACTTGGTCTTAACTTCATCCCTTTCTTAACCAGCCCATCCTGCCTTATCCTGTAAAATTTTCTATAGACTTATTGAAACTCTTTCTAGGCATTCGCAGTTGCTCACTGGCAGGATTAGCAATATGAAACAGATGATGTATGTTGCAGTTTTTAAGGTAAAATAGAACGCTTAAAAACTCTAAATCTAAAGGAGTTACACAAAAAAAGAAAAAAAGAGAAAATAGAGTTTGCATGAAAAAGGCATGATTGTGTATGTTATAACTATTCCGCAGTACGGCAACGATGCAGCGTGAATAAAGCGAACTCAGATTCGTTTAGTAAAAGTTGTTTTGACAGCACAAGAGAGACAATGTGCAAGCAATATGAAGCTT
>JACCRY010000186.1 GCA_013813265.1 Parachlamydiaceae bacterium | reverse complement strand
AGCCATGGGTAAACATTAGGGTGCCGCCCATTGATAGAAATTTTTCATGATGGGAAATAAAGGGAATTGACCCTTTTGCGACAACGGGGGGAGCAGGCTCGGCCTGTTTCCTACCCTCTCGATGCCGAGCTGGCTAAGGATTATAGCCTCATGAATAGCGTGGCGTCACCTGAACTAATGAGTTCTGGGTGATGCCACGCTTTTTATTAGAAGACTAGCATTCTTTCTGCTATCGGCCCATTTGCGGCTTTCACTAAAACACAAAAAAAAGGTTTAAAAGTAGAGCGCGTGAAGAGAGCAAAATAAGTAATAAGCTCAGACGGCGAAATTATATCATCCTTTTTCTTTGCGCCCTTTGCGCCTCTTTTTGCTGCTTCTTTGCGTTAAAAAAAAATCTAGAATACAAGTTTGATCTGCTTTGAACAAAAACTTCTTCATTGTTGTTAAACCTCTAAGTCATATTTGGTGAACTAGATTGTTTTTCTTAAACGCAAAGAAAGCAAAAGGCGCAAAGATTATCTAGAACTCCGCCCAAATATAATTAACACTTACGTGACGGTGGCGAAAGCTTAACAATCTGTCGCCGTATTTACGGTTAACCCCAAATATTAGATACTCTAATCAGCTTTTGTTTATGCGCCTAACCAATCAATACATCTTTAATCACGGCCCTTTTCCAATTCATTCTTTGAAAATTCTACCATTGGAAAATAAAAAAAATCGCATATTTTTCTAATTTTTTCAATTTTATTCTTGCTTATCTTTTTGCCCCTGACTATTGTCAAATTAAAATAGTGTAAAAAGGTAAAGGGGGTAATTATCAATAAAGCATGTTTCCAAATTCACACAGCATTCGAAACTTCCTCGGGTTTTAATTCTACCCATCGCCAAAAACAAAAATCCCCTTTCAGCACAACCCACGCAGTTTATAGGAAGAAATCGAACGAAAGCAGAATCGACGGTTATTCATTTAAGATTACCCAGAAGGTACTTTTTGAATTTTTAGCAATTAAGATAAAGACATTTTATATATGTCAGCATAAAACTTATGGAAAAAAAAGAGAAAAAAATGACCTGTTTCAATAAAAGATGTCGTGAAGACAAAAAAAAACAGGCTCTACACAGTATTGTAAACATTAAAAACAAGAGGTGAACAAACTTATGTTGAATAAATAAAAGGAAATCTGCATTATCACACTTGTTCTAGCCTGGGCTAGAACCACTTGTTCTAGCTTGTGCTTAGAACAAGCTGTATTTCCTCTGATAACGTCAGCCGTCCCTTCCGCTTCAAATAGATGGTGAAGCAGTTTATAAAAGCGGTCGACGGAATCAAAGGAAGGATAATTTTGTCTACAGATGGCAACACTAGGCAAAACAATATATTTTCAACTCTCATTAATGGATTTTTATCATGAAAAACATGTTTTTTCTTTTTACTGCATTACTTGGCCTATCGCTAACAAACGCGGTTAGTGCTGATGACTACTACGTAGGTATCGAAGCTGGACCAAACTGGCTTAACAGCTCCAAACACCATTGGAGAGATAACAATAATGGTCGCATTGGACGCCACCACGTTGATGTCGATTTCGACACAGGTTATTTAGTTGGTGGACTTGTTGGTTACAGATGGTGCAATAATATCAGTGCTGAAGTTGAATTTGCTTTCCGCAACAACAAAGTTGACAAAGTTAAGTTCAAGAACAGATTCGATGATGATTGCATTACTGTGTGCGATAAAGGCAGAAGCCATCATAAAGACCATCATAAAGACCATCATAGAGATCATAAGAGACATCGTTCTTCTCATGGAGAGTTACGCAGCTCTGCAGTCTTGTTTAACGCACGTTATGACATGGCAATGGACTGCTGCTTCACGCCTTATATCAAGGGTGGTATCGGTTATGCAAATAGCAAACTTCACCATAACAGTGAACACCGCGATTCGCGCCACAGCAATGTGCACCACGACTCTCACCACAACAACGGGCACCACGATGTTGTAAACAATGATTGTCATGACAAGAGACATAACAGTCACAGAAGAAAAGGTTTTGCTTACCAAGTTGGCGTAGGTGTATCCTTCCCAATTTACGACTGCACAACTTTGGATATTGGATATAACTTCCTAAGAGCTCAAAAAGATCTTAACAACAGTTCTCTAGTTTTTGCTGCTAGATACGGCTTCTAATTAGTTACCTCCACTGTGACCTTTAGCACCTGCTAAAGGTCACTTTTTTTTGTGCCTTTGCACCTTCTCCTTCATAATGCTCCCATCAGCCTCAACATTATGATTCTGTTTTTGAAAGACTTTCAAATGTCTCCCATCAATCCTGGGGTTCAGTCTGAACTTTGTTGATTTAATAAAAATTTCATATGAACCAAATATAAAGAAAAAATTTACAAAGTCGAATTAGTGTTTCGTCAGCGCTCGCGACTGCGTAAGCGTCAATTTTACCCATCTTTTTCGTGATTTTCATTTTTAATATTCTCTGTTTTAATACGGAGGAAGCATGTTTTTGAACGATGATGCTCGAATAATTCTTTTTAACAAGCCAGTTAGA
>JACCRY010000061.1 GCA_013813265.1 Parachlamydiaceae bacterium | reverse complement strand
GCTGAAGAAGCGCAAGTGTATCGAAAGTCTGATGCTTATTACAATTTGACACTCGGCTTTAATGATCCTTCCCAGAAGCTGAATAATAGCGATAAACTAAAAATTCAAAAAATTAAGTTTTTAAATGGTGAGTTACAGTTTACTACAGAGGAACTTGAACTACTAAAAAAATGGTTTGCACGTCAAGGGGGCGAAAATATGCAGATATTCTATGAAGAATATGTACTTTCGAGTGAGAATAAAAAGTTAAAAGCGGCCGAGTACTATCATGGGGAAAGTTCTCTCAAGCGTTTATTTTCTGAGATAAGATAAATAGAGATGAATGTAAAATATTTTAATAAGTTCAAGAAAACAAGGATATATAGGATCGCAAGCGGCAAAATATGCATGATAATAATCAAGCTCTCTATTTTCAGCTAACTGAAACAATATTAGGATTCGTGTTTTTTAGAATGAAAGAACTCCTTGGTTCTAAATCTTTTTTTGTTTAAACCTGAATCATATTATGATATAGTGCAGATGATTTTAAAAGGTACTCTTGGCCATGAAAAAACAACTTCCTATAGGCATTAGCGACTTCAAGGAACTCATTGAAGACGGCTATGTTTACGTCGATAAAACTCTTTTTATCCAGGAGCTGATCGAAATAGATGCTAAAGTTGTCCTCATCCCACGCTTTCGCCGTTTTGGTAAAACTCTCAATCTCTCCATGCTCAGATATTTTTTTGAGAAATCTAAAGAAGATGCAAGCTTTCTGTTTTATGACCTTAAAATATGGGAAAATGAAGCATACAGGATGTTAGCCGGACAATTTCCTGTTATTTTTTTTTCTTTGAAAGACGTCAAACACTTGTCTTGGCACGAAGCATTTAAATCACTTCGCCGTTTGATTGCAGATGAATTCGATCGTCACAGTTATCTTAAAGAGGGAGAGACGCTATCTATAAAAGAAAAAGAGCTATTCCACAAAATTTTATTTGAAGAAAACGACCAATCATTAATTGAACGAAGCCTTTTTTACCTTACTTCGTGGTTGCATCGCTTTCACAATAAACGGGTGATCCTCCTCATCGACGAATATGATACTCCTGCCCATGCTTCTTACGTTAATGGATATTATGACATTCTCATTCCCTTTATTCGAAATTGGCTATCAGCAGGACTCAAAGATAATAGCTCTTTGGAACGTGGTGTTCTGACAGGGATTCTTAGGATCGCAAAAGAAAGTATTTTCTCAGGACTAAATAATATCGCTACTTGTACAGTTATGCATGAGAGATTTAAAGACAAATTCGGACTGCTGGAGTCCGAAGTGACCGAGCTTTTAAAGATGTCCGGCTTAGAGCATCTAGGCCCAGAAATTCAGAAATGGTATAACGGTTATCGAGTGGGTTCTTGTACTGGAATTTATAACCCATGGTCTGTATTGCAATGCATTGCAGAAAATGGAGCCTTAGGTTCTTACTGGGTCAATACAAGCGATAATGCTCTCATGAAACAGCTGATCATTCAAGGGGGCGAAGATTTAAAAGCAGATTTGGAAGAGCTTCTCAGAGGCAATGCCATCGAAAAAAACATCGAAGAAGGAATTGTATTCCCCGACCTAGAAAAAAGTCCTAACGCTGTATGGTCCCTCCTATTATTCAGCGGTTATCTAACCCTTGATGCTCCCCCTTCTTACGACAAACCATCCCTTTTGCGAATTCCTAATTTGGAAGTAAATAACTTATACCACTCGATGATTTCCAATTGGTTTGAAAAGACGATTCACATGTCCAATTACCACCTGCTTTTAAATAGCTTGATAAACGGTGATATTGCTACTTTTTCTCAAATTTTTCAAGAGTTCCTCCTTTCGTCGGTTAGTGTTTTTGATCTGTCCTTTGACGAGCCAGAAAAGCTCTATCATGCCTTTATTTTGGGCATGCTAATCGGACTGAAGGATCGCTATGAAGTTCAATCTAACCGAGAAAGCGGCTACGGGCGTTATGATGTCATGTTAATCCCTAAGAATCAGGATGATTTGGGAATTATCATGGAATTTAAGAAAGTAGGCCGTTTTGAAAACGCCGATTTAGAAACTGCTGTTCTTTCGGCCCTCAAACAAATTGAAGACAAACACTATACCCAAGGGCTTCTTAATCGTGGAATCAAGCGGATCTTACATCTTGGCCTTGCCTTCGAGGGCAAAAAAGTCCTTATTCGCTCTAAGTTCAATGACTAATTCATCTCTTCTTGATGCATACTTTTTCTAGCATCTAGAACAAAAGCTTGAAGGTGCTTCTTTTTTTCGTGATTGAGCGAGGCTTTCTAGACTGATTTCATGATATAGTTTCTTTAAGACTTAATTTTTTTTGTAGGCAGTACATCACATATGCTGAATGTACATTCATTGATTGTTTTTCGCTTCTCACTTTTCATTATAACTTACAATGGTAGGGCATGTGCTTCATGCGAAAGACCAGTGATTCCCATAACCCCGGTCCGTTACCAAAGGCTTGAACTATAATTATCTTGATGCAAAAGCATGAAGAATATATCTTTTAAAATTTACTGAAATCAAAAAAATTGCAAGCTATGGAGAGAAAATGAAAAATGCATTAAAGTATTGTCTTATTGCAATAATAAGTATTGGATTTTTTATAAATGGAGATGTTTCTGCCAACAAACCTGAGCAAACCACATGCGCTAATTCTGGCATATATCTAGAGGGTCTGTATGACTTATTCATAGAACCAACCATAGAATCTCCATATATTTTCATTCTTCCTAAGGGAAACTATCAGCTAGTTAGAACGGAAAAATTAAATAGTAGCATTGTTGAAACTTATTTTGGAGATATAAAAGAAAATACTCGCTATAAAATGCTCACGGGATTTTTATTGTTGCGGACAGATACCAATCGGTCTAATAAATATAGAACGCAAGAAGAATCGGAAAAAGAGATAGATGTTTTTTTGGATTTGCAAATATTAGAACACAAAGTATTTTTCTACGATCAAAATTATATATTTTCAAGTAAAGATCTGGTTGTTAATGAGGGCAAAATTTTCTCTCCTTTCATGGACGCAAAAGGTTTATATTTTTTAAAACGAGAAAATCCAGTTTATAAAATGAATAATTACACATCCGGGGGATATTATCTGCTCTACTATAGCTTCGATTTAGAATATGAACTTGCAAAAAAAAGAATTTGAAACGATTGGAAGCTTCATCTATAGCGTAAATGAAGGTATTGTAAATTAAGGAAGGGGGTAGAGGTTGAACGTATTTTTCTCACAAAGTTTAATTTTTTGAAAATTGCTCTCTCAGGAGAAGAGATCGCCCATTTGCTACCCTTTACCCTATGCAAAGTGTGCGATGTGAAGTATGGCCTTGAGTATGATGAGAAGACCAAAAAAGTGAAGAGCCCCTTGGCAATTCCTTTTGCGGCAGCAAATGTGCCAAATTCAGGATCGCAGTTTGCCCATCCTCATGTCACAATGAATTACACTTTCCAAACCTACATGAAGAATGGAGTTCCCTTTGAACTTGTCGAAGAGCAAGTTAAACTACTTCAATCCCAAGCAACCAAGGAAATGATCGTCAATCCACTCCTTATGCTTAGAGAGACGAAAGCATGGAAGGCTCTAGCAGCTCTTAAGAAAAACCTTGATATTCCATTTAAGTATGCCCCGGAGCATATTCAAGAGCTTGTTAATCATATCAATACGAGCCCCGAAATGAAACTGCAGTTTGTCAAGAAGCTCGTACTTCCACAGTTGGAGATTTTCCCTTCGAAGATCAGCTGCAATCCACAGAACTTGATTAGCCCAAGTTCACCAGCTTCCGTGAGGAAGTTTGCAGATTCTTGACTACATTTTAAATTTATACAATAGTTTTTTTAGACCTCAAAATTGAGGAAGAAAGTCCTAATGCCCTATATATTTCCTTTT
>JACCRY010000053.1 GCA_013813265.1 Parachlamydiaceae bacterium | reverse complement strand
TTATTTTCCTCAAAATTACAAAGCGATTTGAGTGCTCTAGAATTGAAAAATCACCAACGAGAGCTCGATCATCGGGCGATTTTTCGATTCTAGAGCACTCAAATCGTTTTGCAATTCCCTCCTTTATTTAGAAGGGGTACAATTATTGCACCCTTTCCTCATCTCTGCAGCTGTTTTTAAGACACTTTTTTGCGGCTTTTTGTAGAGATAAGCTCCAATAATTTAGAATTAAATTCTTTAGCAGAATTATACCCCATCCCCTTCAGACGATGGTTCAAAGCGATTGTCTCCAAAAGTAACACAACATCACGACCCGGCTTTACTGGTAAAATATGTAAGGGCAGCTTTATGCCCAAAATATCGCAGTACTTTTCATCAAGTCCAACTCTATCATAAAAGTTTAAATCATCCCAAATCTCTAATTCAACAACGATATCGATACTTTTATTGTCTCGTACGCAAACGGCACCATATAAGTTTGCGACATTGATAATTCCTATACCGCGAATTTCCATGTGATGCCGTGTCAGCTCTGCCCCATATCCTTCAAGGTAATTACCTTCACGCAATTTAATTTTAACAATATCGTCTGAAATTAAACGATGACCGCGCTCAATTAGTCCAAGTGCTGCTTCACTTTTACCAACTGAAGAATTCCCTTGAATCAAAATACCGACGCCAAAAACTTCTACAAGAGTGCCATGTAGGCTTGTGCTAAGAGAAAATTCTTCAGTGAGCAGCATGGTTAGCTGGCTTAAAAGATGCATTGTGGATACATTAGTACGAAAAAGAGGTATTTTATTCTTCTCGCAGATAAGACACAAATCTTTAGGAGGTCGATAATTTCGAGTAACAATAACTGCGGGAACAACAACAGAAAGTATTCCCTTCAGACGCTCAACACGCACTTCTGGATCAAGATCGCGCAAGTATTCTATCTCTACTCGACCAATAACCAATATGCGCTTAGCTGCGTGTCCCTTCAGATACCCTGCTAAACTTAAACCTGGACGATGTACTTCAGGCACTTTAATTGGCCGTTTAATACCTTGGTCTCCAGCTACAAGTTCAAGTCCCAAACGCTTTCCATGACACTTAAAAAATGTTTCAACCAAATACATATTATTCGACACGCTCTAAGTAAAAGGCCAACCAATCATTAAATGTCGGAAATGCTAAGGTTTCAGAAATAGGATCTTCACTTTTGACATTGGAAATAGTCTTGGTAGCACTGGAGTAATACACATTGCCCATCTCTTGTTCCGGATACCATTCTCCCCAAAAACATTGGTAGTATGGCATTCCAAAAGATTCATAAAATGGTATTAGGCTCTTAGGATCAACAGGCTCCCCTTTTGAGGTTGAAAGGGAAGGCTCTTCTGCAAGAAGAGCTTGAAATTTTTCGTATTTTTCAGGTAAATGAGCTGATTTCACAATTCCTGTACAGTCTGTCGTTTTCCAAAAGCCATCGTGAAGCTGTAAAAATGCTAAATAATCTGCAGGCAGAATGTATTTAGAGAAGCACTTTTGCAGGGTTAATAAAGAGGTTTCCTCAATTGGCAAACCCCCTCGATAAAACCCACTATTTCCACTTATACTGTAGACCATATGTGCTTCAAAAGGATCTTCCCAACTTTTTTGAACTAGAAAAATGCCGATATCATCCAGTGACCCAAAAAATGCCTTTAGACATTGTTCAAGTTTAGGATTGTAGGCAAGAGTTAAATCCCAATGATCATAGGTAAATTCAATACGGTCCTTCGAAGATATTCGCGATAATTCATACCAGCCACGATGCATTTGAGGAACTTTTTGCAAAACTTCATCCCACGTGATGTCATTTCGAAGGTGCAATGGGATTACATCATGAAAATTACCATGTGGTATTTCTTCTGTGATACGCTGATAAAACTCATCGATATGATAATCCATTTCTCTAACCTCTCAACTTAGCAGCTTTCAATGAATTTACCAAAAGTGAAATTAGAGATGCAAGGATGTAATGATGAGGACTCAATAATTATCTTAAATTCCGAAAAATATTGTGCAATCAGCCTAATTAAATCCAAAGCGAGGCAGCCCCTGGGCTAGGGTCTTCATTTTGAAAGCATTTTGGCTTTAAAAAATCCTCGTGATTAAACGATTTCTGTTGACCGCAACCTCGTAAGCGGCTATTATACCCATCCGAATTCTCAAAAATCTTTGCGCCCTTTGCGCCTTTTGCTGTTTCTTTGCGTTAAAAAAAAGAATCTAGTTCACTACAAAGGTAGAATTAGAGTTAAAATTACGCTAAAGAAGTTTTATTTCAATCAGATT
Source organism: Parachlamydiaceae bacterium (assembly GCA_013813265.1). Lineage (GTDB taxonomy): Bacteria > Chlamydiota > Chlamydiia > Chlamydiales > Parachlamydiaceae > JACCRY01. The sequence goes on along the minus strand of JACCRY010000053.1, from coordinate 14,423 downwards.
AATAATGTACTAGAGTGATTTTTTAACGCAAAGAAGCAACAAAAGGCGCAAAGGGCGCAAAGGGAACAAGAAATAAAGGAAAGGATAAGAAAGAGGAAAGAAGCTTAGACAAGCATATATTCGCGTAAAAAAGGGAGACTTTAAAACACAATTTCCTTCTGAATATCCCGATGCTGCATTAACTAGAATTTTGTATATGCAAAAGTTTTTTTCTTATCCTGTTGAAATGGCCCCCGAATTTTTAAGGGAAGAGGTTAGAAATGCGATATCAGACCCACAATCCTGAAGTGTGCCCTTTTGACCCATAATATGCTGAGGATGATACGCATTGGGGGGCATTTGACAGGAATAGTAACAAGTTCACTTGTCATTAATCCTCGGTGAAGCTATGGGTTCTGAATGCTATAGTACTCATACACTGTATTTACTATAACACAAACACTAAGTGCCGCTAGAGTTATTCCGAGCCCAAGGCATATGGGAGTCCATACAACTCCCCCAAAGATAGCAAGCGCAATCCCTGTGATTAAACCTAGAGCAGATATGATTGATGAAATATTATCACAACAGGAGTCTCTGGTTTTTTTGCTCTTGTCTGTCGAACCATCTTTATTGTCATTATCTTTTATCTCAGAATCAACAACACTCGTAATTTTCTTGCTACTAAGATTTGTTCCCAAAAGCTTTGATTGCTGAGATGGACGAAAAATTTCTCCCTCAGCACAGACACATGATCCAGAAATTGATTGAACATCGTTGACTGTTTTTGAGGAAATATTTTTCCCATTACCCTGATCAAGATCTAGAAGTCTGTCTAATTTTTCCTTGTTAACATTGTCATTTTTTATAAAAAAGACGCTGTTATACGGACAAATAATTCTACCATTCTCATCTAATGCTGGCCGCATTTTAGCGAAATCATTTCTGATAAAGATAATGTCATTACCTTCACAAATATTATTATTCATTTACATTCCTCTATCATCATCTTTCTCAAGACTATTTTAAAACTAGAATTTTATATGAAGCGTGAATATTTTAAAACTAGATTTTTTTATCAAGCTTGATTAACTACACGCAATAGGTTTTTCTTGCTCCTAAAATAAGCACTTGACACTGTAATATTTTCACTAGCAAATAATATTTATGAAAAATTTGACTCTTAGTTGCTTTTTTTGGCAGGGATTGGGATTGTTTCTCCTGCTTGTTCCGTATATGCATTCACATTTGGCGATAAACCTTAACCTTAACAGGAGAAATTTAAATGGAATCTAATCAATTGCCTCCTATCGGCCATATATCATTTCATCATATGCAATTTATGATTTCTAATAGCTCTCCAAAAGAATATAGGCTAAGCAATCCATTTTTCAACTTAAGTTTTGAGAAAATGCTTGAAGATATCAATGCGATAGCAGAAGAAGTTTTCGATAAATCAGAGATTTTTGATAACGCTGTAAAAGTAAGTGTCCATAGCAACTATTGCTCCTACAGGGATAGAGCAGACTATATTAAGACAATTCTCAAAAAAATAAAAAAAATTGTAAATTTTCCCTTCAAAAACGCATTCCCCAAAGAAATAATTGAGGAGAGCTTTAAAGAGGATAGTATAGATCTTATGGGTAGCCATAGCATCCACAATCACCTTTTATATGCTTACGATTTCATATTAAAAAAAGAAAATTTTAATGGCAGTTGTTTAAATATTGAAATTTTAACTCGCAAGATCAATAAACTCTCACAAAAAATGCATGATTGCAAAGCTACAGCCGACTTATTTCTCGATATTGAGAAGCTACCAAATTTTGAAATTGAACCTTCAGATGTGTATGAGAAGTGGAAAAAATCCAAAACCAGAAAATCCAGCAGCCTCGATGAGGGCACTCTTAGATTCTTGCGGATTGAGGAAAAAATTTTCAAACGTATGAATTCAATTACAGAAAACGGCCATTTTACGACCCCAAATTTATTCCCCAAAATTGCTTAACGGGGCTTTTATTACTGGCGTCAAGTAAAAAAAACTATTATGCCGAACCAAGATAGTGAAAAGACTTGTCTTTTTTAGTCCTCCGCGTTGGCCTTGGTGTCAGTCTTGACACAATGACAGATCAATACATAACCTTTTTTTCCGGTGTATATGAAAAGAGTAAAAAAAAGACTTGTCATGATTTATATAAAAGTTCATGGTCAAAATTAAGAGAAAGAGTGGGTTTCTGAGAAGATATTTCAAGGAAAACCTTTAGACTCTAGTTGAAAACAAATGCAAAGCAAAGGAGAAAATCATGAAGACGTTGCTCAAAACTCTAGCAGTTTTAGTTTGTACGCTCTGTATCCAAACTGGATATGCAGCAGACACTCAATACAATCAAGATATGTCGGGTTATCAAGGTGGACAAGCTTACCAAGGCGGACAAGCTTACCAAGGTGGACAAGACGGTTCATGCTGCCCTGCTGATCATCCTCACCCAGATTCACCTGCTGGCGAATGCTGGTGTATGTATGTGCATTACAACCCTTGCCACTACACAACACAACGTACCGTTGAAGAGAAAATTCCTTGCACAAAAAGATGCTGCCGTATGGTAGATCAATACTACCAAGTAGAACGCTGCAGAATGGTTCCACAAAAATATTGCGAAACACTTTGCCGAAAAGTGCCTGAGTATTATGATGTACCTGATTGCAAAATCTGCTACAAGACAGTATGTGATCAACATTGCAAATATGTTCCACAATACTACTGGAAGCATTCTTGCGGACAAACAACTGCATGCACTGCCCAGCCTACATGCTGCCCAACTACCCAACCAAAAGGGCAATAGTCTTAATTAAGGATAAGGGTGTTAAAACCCTTTTCCATTTTATCGGAAGAAGATCGCATAATCTTCCATCCTAAAGTCTATTTTCTTATTTTCACGGGTAGGAAATTCAATGGATGTTGGGCCTTAACTCAGAGAAAGGCTCCAACATCCATTGCCTTTTACACTGTACAACATTTAAATCTACCTTTCTATATTATGTAATACATAATCAGTTATACTTACATTCTCACTAACACCCTCTTTTACCCTCTCACCTTCCACCTCCACATCTTCATGACGGTATTCCATCTCAACCGCTGAGAGTAGCATTAAAATAAAACCTTCCATGTCTACTCGGAAATCGCGCATCGCGTTTTTGAGGTAGTTGTATCCTATGAGAGCAGGTATCGCATCGACTAGCCCTAAAACGGTTGTAGTTAAAGCCAAAGAGAGACCTTCAAGAACTCCTTGAGATCCCGCAGCAGCCTGCGTTTGCAAACTGGAAAAAGTTATTAAAATTCCCCAGACAGTTCCAAGAAGTCCTAAAAATGGAGCTAGACTGACTACCGTAGAAAGTAGATAAAGATTTTTTTCCATTTTCTTAATTTGTTGTGCGCCCTCTCCTTGCAGAGATGCAGCCAATAAATCTAGATCGTGTGAAAAAAGTGATCCCAATCGAGATTGCTTTTTAAATTTTTTATTTTTATTTAATAGCGCAATTGCTTGCTTTTTCAAAAGCATATACAAATCAAGAAAGGGATTTATCTCATCTTCATTAGAAAAGGAAGTTAAATCTACAGCTAGGGGGGCTTCGCTGTATGTTTTTTGCTGCTCTCTAAACTTCTCTTGAAAAATAATAGCATTTTTTTTTGCTCGTCTTATAAGAATTGCCTTGTGAACTAGGACAGCCCAGCCCATGATTGAAAGTAAAGCTAATCCTAAAAAAATTATTTTACCTAGGAAGTCAGATGCCTGATAGGAGTCAATAAATGGATTGGCTGCAAGTATTAAATGGTTTACATTCATTTTAAATTCCTGTATAATAGTCGACTGGAAGTAGATTAACGGGTAACGTTTGTTTTCTGAGAATAAAATTTCTCACTGAAAATGGGCACACCATAGGAGAAAAACATGCTATTTCGTTCATTCTGTATAACTTTTAGTTTATTTTGTGCCTCATCCTCCTTTGCATTTGAAAATGAAGACCTAACAAACGAAAGTGAAGAATCATATTCCTTCGATTCTAGAGAAATGCCCTTTGAAGAGCCAGTTCATTTTGAACTCATCTCAGAAAAAAATAGCTTGAAAGCAGGTGAACCTGTAAGTATCGCCGTACAAATGACCCTTATAGAGGGATGGCATAGCAATCAAAGAGGGGCAGATATCCCCATACAAGTTGACTGGGTTCTTCCTGAAGGTTTTTCAACAACATCACTTCAAGCTCCCGCGCCAAAAAGTTTCGAAATTGGTGAATTTAAAGCCTTTGGCTACGATGGGCAAACTTTTTTCCTAACAGAAATTACACCTCCAAAAGACTTCGATCCAAAAAGAGAAACAGTCATTGAAGCGACCATTTCTTGGCTGGCATGTTCGGATAGCACTTGCCAACCGGGAGAAAGTCAAGTCACCCTCAAATTTCCTCTTACACCTTTAAATTCCGATACAATACTCTCCTCATCAACAGACTTATTCTCGCATGCTCGCTCACTCCTTCACCCAGCGAATTCTACCATTATCAACGAAAACAATAACCTCCTGACCCTCGCCGAAAATAAAAACCAGGAGTCGACTTCTTGGATATTAGAAAATCCAAATGTCACGCCAGAAAATTCAACCGAAGGAGGTATTTTCGTAGCGTTTGTTTTTGCCTTTCTTGGTGGCCTTTTGCTCAATCTCATGCCTTGCGTGCTACCTGTCATATCTTTTAAAATTTTAAGTTTTGTCAAAATGGCAGGTCAAAGTCGAACTTCAACCTTCCAGCATGGGCTTGCCTTTTTTTTCGGTGTTCTTGCTTCTTTTTGGGTGTTGGCAGGAACCATGCTTCTCCTTCAGTCTTATGGCCATGCTGTGGGCTGGGGATTTCAACTCCAAGAACCCCTTTTTGTAGGCGTTCTTTCCGCACTGCTTCTGCTATTTGCTTTAAACTTTTTTGATGTCTTTGAATTTGGCACATCCGTCACAAGTCTTGCGGGTGAAGCTCAGCAAAGTAGCAAAAAAAAGGGAAACGCTCTACTTGGATCTTTTTGCAGCGGCATTTTAGCAACTGCTATTGCCACCCCGTGCTCTGGACCTTTTCTAGGTTCCGCTATCGGTTTTGCGATGACTCTTCCTCCTGCTTTAGTGCTTCTGCTTTTCACGGTCTTAGGTACCGGCATGGCACTTCCCTACTTACTTCTATCAGCATTTCCTTCCTACCTTCGCTTTCTGCCAAAGCCTGGCCCTTGGATGACAACATTTAAAGCCCTCATCGGATTTACTATGCTTGCGACTGTCCTTTGGTTGCTGTGGGTTTTTTCAGCACAAACTGGAGACCTGTCTCTCTTTATCCTGCTTTTCTCTCTATTGCTGCTCTCATTTGCAGCTTGGATATACGGAAATTACTGCATGGCTTTAAACTCGAAAAATTCACGTCGCTTTGGAGCCATTTTTGCCTTTGCTTGCGCGGCAGTTTCTTTTTACGGCATAACTCTCGCTTCCATGACGGGTGTTATTGAGTCCAAAGATATAGAGATCGCAGCCGTTACCGAAAGTCAAGCTGGCGCGTGGGAACCTTATTCTGCAGAAAGAGTTGAAATACTCCGGAAAAAAGGAACTCCCGTTCTGATCGACTTTACAGCGAAATGGTGCCTAATCTGTCAAGTTAACCATATTGTCTTGTCTAAAAGCGAAGTCTCACAAAAAATGCAGGAGCTCAATGTTGTAAAAATGAAAGCAGACTGGACACGCAATGACCCACAAATTACTGAAGCGTTGCGCTCTTTTGGTCGCAATGGGGTGCCGCTTTACGTTCTTACAAGCCGTGATCCGGCTGGAACTCCGCAGATCTTACCTCAAGTTTTAACGTCGGAAATCGTTCTTGATTCCCTCAATAAGCTGTAGGTGTTATGACAATTCAGTATTTTGACTCTCATGCGCATCTTTGCAATGATGAAATTTATCCGACAATTGACTCAATCATCGGTCGGGCAAGAACGAACCAGGTTACGAATATATTGAACATTTGCACAGATCTAGATACTTTGGCTAAGGGCCTAGCCCTTCAGAAAAAGTATCCTGGAATTTACACTGCAGCAGCAACAACTCCGCATGATATTGAATTAGAGGGGGAAATAGCCTTCCCGACCATCGCCCGCCATGCAAGAAATGGGGACCTTACAGCCATTGGAGAAACTGGATTAGATTATCATCGACACGGTGCAACAGCTGAAACACAAAAATATTTTTTGCGACGCTACTTACAGCTTGCTTTGGAATGTAAACTCCCCGTTGTGATTCATTGTCGAGACGCTTATGCCGATTTTTTCAAGATTCTCGATGAAGAGTATATTGTTGAAGGAAAACATGCCCCAGGTGTTTTACATTGCTTTACGGGGACTTTAGAGGAAGCAAAAGAGGTGATCAGGCGTGGGTGGTTTCTTTCACTGAGTGGGATCATTACATTTAAAAAGAGCCTTGAGCTTCGTGAAATTGCCAAATGGGTTCCTCTTGACCAATTGCTAGTCGAAACAGATTCTCCGTATTTAGCTCCACAAAGTAAACGCGGATCCATAAATGAGCCAAGTTTTGTCCCAGAAACTGTCACAGCCGTAGCCTCCGCAAAGGGCATTTCGGTGGAAGAAGTTGCCAAAGTAACTTCCGAGAACTGTTTCCGTTTAATCCAAAAGACGTCACAAACATAAGATATTGCTATGCTTCGAATTCTTTTTTATCTCGCTCTTTTACATGCATTTCCATGCCATTTAAAAGCGCAGGAACTTCAACCACCTGGACTTTTAACTCTTAAAGATCCCAAGGAAATTATTTCGATTCAATTGAAATCTCTCGATCACCTGATTGAGATGACAACACTCACATTAGAAAATCTACGACATCTTCAAACTGCCATAACGAACTACCAAACAGTTCAAAATCTCTATCTAAACCGGACAAGCGACAAAGAACTTTTATTCCGCATGACAAAAATGGCAGACCAGCTCCTCAAAGAAATTAAAGCTGCTCATCTTTCTCATACTTTTGATGTTGAATTCCTCAGTGAACTTAAGCTCTTAGCAAAAATTTATCGAAAAAGCGAACTCCCAAAACTTTGAGGAAGCAAAAAATAAATGCACTCAATCAAATATATTGATAGAACCAGTAAAAAGATCGAGACTGAAACTGTCTATGGCGCTCAAGCCTTGCAGTTTCTCTATGGAGACAGTTTAATAAGCAAAACCATAGGCAAACCACTCCTCACTCTATTAGCAAGTAATCGCTGCTTTTCACTCCTTTATGGCCTTTGGCAAAAACTTCCCTGGACTACCCATCGCATTGCACCTTTTATCGAAAATTTTGGAATCGACTCAACTGAATTTCTCAATCCAGTCGATTCTTACACTTCCTTTAATGATTTTTTTACGCGAAAGCTTAAAGCTAAGGTTCGACCAATCGCAAAAGGTCATGATGTTGCCATCATTCCAGCTGATGGACGTTACCTTTTTTTTCAAAAAATTGATGAAGCCGAGGGCTTTATAGTAAAAGGAAAAAAATTCAGCCTCACCACTCTTTTAGATAATGGGGATCTCGCAAAAAGGTATGAAGAAGGGTCCATGGTCATTGCACGGCTTTGCCCCACGGATTACCACCGATTCCATTTTCCCATGGATTGTACACCCGAGAAAACGCATTTAATCAATGGGTGGCTTTATTCTGTGAACCCCATAGCACTTAAAAAAAACATTGAAATATTCGTACAAAACAAGCGAACCATTACCCCTTTGACAACAGCAGAATTTGGGAAAGTCCTTTTCATCGAAATTGGTGCGACCAATGTAGGAAGCATCATCCAAACATATCCACCTGATAAGTTGTGCAAAAAAGGCGACGAAAAGGGGTATTTTTCCTTTGGTGCATCTTCCCTTATTTTACTTTTTGAAAAAGGGCAAATCCAGTTTGATGAAGATCTTTTGTCAGCAACGAGTCAAAACATGGAAGTTAAATGCCTGTTTGGACAACCCTTAGGACTTCATCCAAGGTAACCGGAAAAAAAAAGCAAAAAAACATGAAACATCCTTTGACGAATTATCCTAAAATAGATACAATAGCGTTTCAAATGCTATCATGATTATAACATAGAGGATGTATGGCCAACGAACCAACTAAAAGCACTAAAGTCAAAATGCCTACGGCGCAAAAAAGAGACCTTCAGAACGAAAGGAAGCGTATTCGCAACCGTTCTTTTAAGGCCACTGTTCGCACTGTAATTCGCGGTTTTGAAGAAGCACTTAACGGAACTGACTCTGCAGTCACAACTGAGCAGTTGAGCAACGCTTATAGCGCTTTAGATAAAGCCGCTAAACGTGGAATTGTCTCAAAGAATAAAGCGAATCGCTCTAAAGCACGTCTATCAGCTAGAGCAGCCCTCGCAGCTAAGTAGCAATACTTGGACAAAGAAATTTGTCTTGTAGTAGAATTATGTTGCGGGTTGTGCCATACTTACCATTGCACAACCAAGAATGGGTGTTTGGACAACATACCACCTGACCCCAGCCTAACTCCAAAGGTGCAAGTACCTAAGAGTTAAGCTGCCCCATGGTGATTTGTTGTCCAAACATAAATTACAATAAAAAGTGAGACATTTAAAACTCTCCTTTGATTTCATTTTTCACAATATCCCTTCACATTACCTTCTTGAAATTTAACGTTCAGAGCCATTTTCATCTGAATAGCCTCCACACGATTTGTCGAAAGTCTCAAATCCTTAAATTTTAACTATTTCTAAACATTTGTTCTTTTTTTATGGAAAAGAATTTCGAATTTTGAAATAAAGGACTCCTTATAGGGACATGCTGATCGAAGAATTTCTCTAAGAAACCAACCTAAACGTAAAATATAAGCTTCATGAAGAACAATTTTTTAGCTCCCAAGCTCCTCCAGCTAAGCTTGATTCTTTCAAGCGCCTTTTGCAGCCATGCCTCCGTCTATGGTGCAGAGAACAGCGGCAATACAGGCATTCAACACACACTTCCTGATGGAAGCAGTGCAGCGAGCCCTCAACAGCTCCAGAATGGCACAGTCGAACCTAAAAAAGGGTCTAAAGACCTTCGGACTATATCCGGAGAACTTTTAGCTCAAGTTCAATCTGCTGCGGCTTTAGAAAGCGGTACGGATCTTCAAAAAACTGTTTTGATCAACTTCAATAACATCAGCATTATTGAATACATCCGATTCATTAGCAGAATCATCAACAAAAATTTTATTTTTGATGAAAACGAACTCCAATTCAATGTCACAATTATATCAGAAGAGCCTGCAACGCTCGAGAATATCATGACAGCCCTGTTGCAAGAATTACGCATCCACGATCTTACGTTGCTGGAACAAGGCAATAACTTGATCATTCACAAAAATTTAAAGGTTAATGCCATTTCGCAGATTGTCAGCGAAGAATCCCCTTTGCCAAATCCTAATAGCGAAATCATCACACAAGTTTTCCGTTTAAACACAGCTGTGCCTGAGCAAGTTGCCTCTGTAATTAAGCCGCTTACATCAGAATATGCACTGGTTGAGATTCTCCCAAGAACAAATCACCTCATTATCACAGACCTCAGCACCAATATCACGCAGATCGCTAAACTCATCAAGAGCCTCGATTCACCGGCAAGCGGGCTTGTCATTGGTCAATATGTCGTTAGAACAACTTCTCCGGAAGTCCTTATCGATATGGCGCGTCAAATTATTACCCCCATTTCCTTAGATCAACCTCTTACAATGGTACCTTGGGAAGGGTCTACAAGCATCTTTATAGTTTCAACTCCCTATATTGTTGAACGCACTCTTTTACTCCTGCAACACATCGATCAAAATGAAAGATCTACAAAAATCTTAGATTTCATTGATGTTCGACAAAGGATGCCTACATACCAACCAAGCATTCAAGAACCTCGAGAACCTCGAGAACCTCGAGAAATTCCTGAAGAAGGCGGATTTCGTCTGGACCGTACCCCACTAACACCTGGAGAAACTGAACCTGCCTCACCTAGACCTCCGGTTACTTTTCCTACGAATCAAGATTTAAGACAACGTTCTTTACAAGAAGAAAGAAATAAAATAGAAGCAGAAGTGAGATCCTCGTTCCCCGGCAAATGGTACCGTGATACTACCGGTAACTGGGTTCTTCCTCTTGGGACAGGTGCGGCTCAAGGAATAGAAGAGATCCCAACAGAGCCTCTTAAAGGCACTAAAACTAAAATACCTTCAGGCAACTGGAAACTTGACAAGGAAGGTAACTGGTATTTTGAACCAGGAACCAAAACTGAAACTCTTATTCCAGGTATACCTCAACCAGGCCCCGCAGGACATTGGGTTATTGACCCTGTAGCCGGTTGGAAATACGTTCTCGATAAAGATGAAACCAAAGAAGTTCGAAAATTCATTCGAAGAGAACAGCAAAGTGCTGAAATTCCTCTTGGAGCAAAACGAAAGACCTATTTTTCTCTTTACAAACTGCAATATCGGAGAGGCGACAGCATAAGATTTGCCTTACAAGCGATTGCTACAAGCCTAAATCTTTCTGAACCTGGCCATCATGAAGGAATGCTAGCGACGCTCACCAGTGTTCAATGGCTTGAAACATCGAATTCACTTATCTTTACAGGTTTTCAAGAAGATTTGCTCAAAATGCGTGAATTAATGGGAGAGGTAGATGCTCCTCTAAGGCAAGTTTTTATTGAAATGCTTATCTTAGAGACATCTATGGATGACTCCTTAAATTATGGAGTTTCGTTTGGCTCACGATTTGCAAATGGTAATTGGGCTGGCGGAGTGAGCGTCTCTCCTGAAGTTAATCCCCTCAGGAATGCCTTGGGTCAAACAGGGCTTGTTCCTGGAGGCATCAACGCTGGCAGTGCCAATGGCCTTTTGACTGGTGGTGGCCTTAATTTAGGTGTCATTGGACAAAAAATTGTCAATACAGCAACGGGCATCGAATTTAACTCCATTGGTGCCTTAGTACGTGCTAGCCAAACAAAAGTAAATACAAACATTATTTTAAGTCCAAAGATTATTACAGAAGACAATGTCCCTGCAGAAATTTTTGTAGGTGAAAATCGTCCCTTTAAAACACAATCTCTAGCCACAGACAATAGTAACGTCATCACCAATAACTTTGAATATCGTGATATCGGAACACGTTTGCGTGTGACTCCTTCCATTGGCAACAATGATATTATTAGCATAGAGATTGCACAAGAGATCAGTCGAATTATCCCCACGACTGTTCCTCTTACACAGAATGACCCAGGCCCTTCAACATCAAAAAGCACAACAACAACACGTGTGCACCTACCTGACGGATACTTCTTAATCATCAGTGGAATGATGAATGATCAATTCGATCGTTTTACAACACAAGTACCTTGCCTTGGTGGTATCCCCATCATTGGTGCTGCCTTTAAAGACAAAACCTATAATGATACCAAACGCAATCAGATGATCTTTCTACGACCTAAAATTGTCGACACTGAAGAGGAAATCCACAATCTTACTAAACATCAACAAGATATCTGGGATTTCAAGAAGCGTCGTAAACTTGATTGGATTAATGCTGTTGAAGATGCGTATGATTTCCTTAACTTAAGAAACGAACTTGAAGATGGAGATCCTGAAATTGCAGGAAGGGACAATTAATGCTCTTTAGCCATCAACCTCTAGGAGCTCTCAAAAAAAGAGGGCTCCTTTTTGTATTAGGAGCCATCTCTCTTTTTGGATGTCAGAAATATTGTGATGAATTTGAACCCAATCTTACTTATTTCCCAAATCCCGTAATCATTCAAAGTCGCCCTTCGGCCTTTCCTGAATTAACAAACGAAGAATGCCGGAGAGATTGGGGGAAAGAGGTCCGTATTGCTTATGCTTTTGCAGAAGAGCAAGATTACTATCGAGCTATTACAGGTTTTAAAAGAGCCCTTGTCCTTATGCCAAATAAGGAAATAGCCCGTCGAAATCAAATAAATTATGCAATTGTTCAAAGCTATTATTTAGCCAATAAATGCCAAGAAACAATCGAAGCTTATGAATCTTGTAATCTGGAAAATATTCAAAAGGAATTTCCAGCAATTCAAGAACTTTTAATCATTTTGTACGATTCCTACAAAAAGATTGGTGAGGATGCAAAGGCCTGCAACATATTATCAATTGTTCAACAAGAATTTCCTGAATTAGCTGTGCAGCTTCAGCTATCGACAGCTTTTATCGATTCTGATTTTTCAGAAATTCGCGAAATAGCTGCATTTTCGCCGCACGAAAGCGATGTTCATAGCCTTCTCGACGAATATAGTATGGTTGTAAAATCTCCAGAGCGTGCGAGGTTATATCAAACAGTTCTACCGGGTGCAGGCTATTACTATGTCGGCTTAAAAAACGCTGCACTAAGCTCCTTCCTACTTAACACCCTATTCGTCTGGGCTGCCTATAACTTCTTTAAGGATGGAAATATAGCAGCAGGGATTCTTACTACAAGTTTAGAAACCGGCTGGTACTTCGGCGGTATCAATGGAGCTGGAATTGCAGCTAGGGAATACAATGAGCGGGTCTACGAAGTTAATGGGCGCGAATTCATGCGCAATCACTGCCTCTTCCCCATCTTGATGCTTCAAACGAGCTTCTAATGAGTTTTTCTTTCACACGCTTAATTCGTATTTTTTTGATTTCTTTCTTCTTTTCCCTGTCTATTGACGCAGATCCATGGGGGAAAGATGCCTGTCTTTGTAAAAAACAGGTTAATCTATCAGAGACTCAAGAATGTCACAAAAGATGTCCGACGCCCTTTTTAGGGCTAATTGCTGAGGGACTTATTGCGTTCCATCAAGATGTAATTTCCCCTGCGGATGGTCCACGCAGCCACTTCCTCCCAAGTAGCTCTCAATATACGTTAGAAGCAATGCGCAAATACGGATTTTATTCTGGATTTCTGATGGGATGCGACCGACTGATGCGCGAAAATTCTGAGGAGTGGGTCTATAGGACTGGGAAAAATTCAGCAGGTCAACTTATGAAACTCGACCCTGTACCTTAAACTTCTCTAGTCAGGGACATAAGAGACCTAAAGACGAAGATAATTAATTTGTCTAATTTGAAGTCATTTAAGTCTTTTATGTCCCTAAGTTCTTCTTTTGGTCCCTTGACTGAAGGTTTAGGGACGCTCCCTAGTACGTAGAGTCTAACTCGACATAAAATGTCCAGCTACTTTAGTGAGCCGGACATACAAATGAACAAAATGCTTAATAAAAGCTTTTCTCTAATCTTTCTAATCTTCATTGACTTCACATGCCAAAAATAATATCATAAATTTATCGAAGATCAAAAAAAAGGAGAACAAATGGATATTATAAGCGCTCTTTCTACCAGAGATCCTGAATTGTTGTTTGAATCTAAACCGGATGAATGGTACAAATATGCAGACATTTTAACGTTTGGAATAACAAAGAACAATCAAAACACGATGTATTAACGTGGAACGAGGGGAATGAGCGCTTTGGTCTTTTGGGGCGTGATTTCGTAGACCTAAAACCCAATAAAAACAATTGTAAAGTCACTAAATATGTATTAAACTTTTTATTAATAATAAGTAAGGTGATTAGTTATTTTAGTAACGTTACCGATAAAGAAATCATTGACCTTCGAATGGCAAACGTGTTTAAAAAAATAGATGAATCAGTTGATGAAAATGAGATCACTTACCTTATTGCTACAACCAAATTCTTCGTAAGAGACCACCAAAAGTTAATCAATGAACTTGATAGGCTAAACCGAATATCCAATGTTTTTATAGAAGGGCTTACAAAAATTCATGAAGGCAAGAAAAAAAAAGATCCTTCTTATTCAGACAACTCTGTGGAGGCCATTTTGAGTAAAGGAGAAAAGATGCATTTGAAAGTGCTCGCAGCGCTCAAGCTCCTTCAAGAAGGGAAACAAGCTTAAGCCTCTTTATACCTAATGACAATCATTGATGAAGGCTGTGGAGCTGTCGTTTTAAGCTTCGGCATGATTGCTTCAGCTTTTTGTTGCGGGGATTTCTCTTTCAATTCCAGAACTTCCTGAATAATGACTTTCTCCATTTCCGACGTATAATTTACTCCGCCTTAAACCATTAGCCCAAGTTCACCACTCTTCTGAGAAATTTACTCTTTTTTCGTCATACAAATAATTTAACCAATCGCGTAACCCCCTAATCTTCAGCCATATGGGAGTTATGAACATTTTAGCTTGTATTTGTAGTGGCTGAATTTTACAGCTTTTAACGAATTCTCTTTTTTTTATTTTTTTATTCTGTTAGAGTAGAGCTATGTTTATCAAAAAGACCCTCAAAATAGATCGTAAAAGCGGCAAAGAATATTCCGCTTACCATTTGGTAGAGTCCACCCGGAC
>JACCRY010000023.1 GCA_013813265.1 Parachlamydiaceae bacterium | reverse complement strand
CCGCCCATTCCGCCCATTCCACCCATACCGGCAGAAGCTTTGGACTGAGGTTTAGGTTTATCAGTGATCATGGCTGCAGTAGTCCAAAGCATTCCTGCAATTGAAGCTGCATTCCTGAGAGCGCTTTTTGTGACGAGCACTGGATCGATAACACCGGCAGCTACGAGATCTTCAAAAATTCCGGTTAACCCGTTGAAGCCATAGTTTCCTTTGCCTTCATAGATCTTTTCAGCAATGGAGTTGCCTTGTAAACCGCAATTGTTAGCAATTTCCGTTGCGGGAGCAAAAGCTGCCTTATGGATAATTGAGATGCCGATTGCCTCATCGCCTTTTAACTTTAAGTTATTAAGGCTTGATAGAACTCTAAGAAGGGCTACACCGCCACCAGGAACGATTCCTTCGCTTACAGCAGCTCGTGTTGCATGCAAAGCATCTTCAACACGTGCTTTCTTCTCTTTAAGTTCTGTTTCTGTTGCCGCACCAACATTGATAACAGCTACGCCGCCCACAAGACGAGCAAGACGTTCTTCTAGTTTTTCTTTATCATATGTAGAAACTGAAGGATTCGCGATTTCTGCTTTGACTTGAGCTACACGTTCTTTAACTTTATCTGCAGTACCCGCACCGTCAATAAGTGTAGTCTCTTCTTTGGAGATCTTGATCGTCTTAGCTTTTCCGAGCATGGATAGCTCGATATCTTCTAGTTTTAGGCCCAATTCATCTGTGATCAGAGTTCCACCTGTCAAAATAGCAATATCTTGCAGGGTCGCTTTTCTGCGATCTCCAAAGCTTGGAGCCTTAACGGCACAAATTTGAAGTCCACCTTTCAGTTTATTGACAACTAATGTAGCGAGAGCCTCTCCATCAACATCTTCAGCAATGATCAAGAAAGGACGAGACCCTTTTTCCATTACTTTTTCAAGAATGGGGACAACATCCTTAGCACTAGTCAGTTTTTTATCTGTGATCAAGATGGCGGCATTGCTGAGCTCAACCGTCATGTTTTCCGGATTTGTGATGAAATAAGGAGAAAGATATCCTTTTTCAAATTGCATCCCTTCAACAACATCTAGAGTTGTTTCAATCCCTTTCGCTTCGCTGACGCTGATGATTCCGTCTTTGCCCACTTTTTCCATTGCATCAGCAAGGATTTGGCCAATTTCAGGATCATTATTTGCAGAAATTGTGGCGATTTGCTTAACTTCTTTAGATGTATTAATCGGCACAGCCAAAGCATCTAAAGCATTGCAAAGAGCTTCAACAGCATGGTCAACTCCGCGTTTTAGGCACATCGGGTTGGCGCCTGCGGTTACATTTTTGATCCCTGCAGTGAAAATTGCTTCGGCAAGCACAATTGCTGTTGTTGTGCCATCTCCGGCTTTATCTGAAGTTTTTGAAGCAACTTCTTTAACAAGTTGCGCTCCCATATTTTGAAATTTATCTTCGAGGGTAACTTCTTTTGCTACGGTTACGCCGTCTTTAGTGGAAAGCGGGGAGCCGAAAGATTTTTTGATGACAACGTTGCGCCCTTTAGGTCCGAGGGTTACTTTGACTACTTTGGCAAGCGTCTTAACGCCTTTTCCAATAGATTTCAAAGCTTCTTCGTTAAATTGTAGTAATTTAGCCATTTATTGAGCTCCTGATCGGTAAAAAGTTGTCGTTAAGCTGGTACTAGAATGCCGAGAATGTCGTCTTCTGAAAGAATTAAATACTCTCCATCGCATGCTGGTTTGCTTTCGCATTGCATGTTTTTAACTTCAGTTCCGGCGTAGGAGGTAAATAATACGCGATCTCCAAGCTGAACATTGAGAGGGATGGTTTTGCCATTTTCATCTAATTTTCCAGGTCCAACTGCGACAATCGTTCCTTCTTTTGGTTTCTCTTGTGCTGAATCAGGAAGCAAGATGCCGCCTTTTGTCGTTTGAGCTTTTGAGCGTTCAATTAGAACGCGGTTGCCTAAAGGTTTTACAAATTTCATGGTCGACTCTCCTATAGATTTAATAATGGTCTTTCGTGGCTTGAATAGCAGTCATATGGCTGCTATTTAATCAAGGCTTCTTTGTATATGCAATGAGTGTAAGCGGAAAAAAAGAAAATGTCAAGAGGGGAGACATAAAAAATTAGCAGAAAAAAGCGTCGACTGCCAATATTTATAAAATATCGACAATTTGATGATTGGGGTTTTCTTTGATTGCGTACTGTTTTTCCCAGTTTTCCTCAAACAATACCATTAGTTTGCCTGATCTGTCAGTTACGAGTAAGGATGTTGAAGGCTTTTTAAAGTTTTCGAGAGGACCAATTAACCAACCACTACATTGAAATGGTAGAGAGGTTAGCACTGTCTCTACGCCATACTCGTCTTTTAGACGGTATTGCATCACTTCAAATTGCAAACGGCCCACAGCAGCAAATATTGCATCTCCATATCCATCAATAGGGCGCAGGAGCTGAATAGATCCTTCTTCGGCTAGTTGCGTAATTCCCTTGTCAAAGGCTTTTCTTTTGCCGATTTCTTTTGGGTGGAGTTTAGCAAAAATTTCAGGTTGAAATTGAGGCAGAGGTTTGAAATTAAAGCCTCCGTTTAGCGAAACGGTATCTCCGATCGAAAAAACTCCAGGGTTTATGACCCCAATAATGTCTCCTGCGTAAGCGCTGTCCACGGTCGATCTTTCACCAGCAACCATTCCGTGAGGACGCGAAAGGCGGATTTCACGGTTTAGGCGATGATGCTTCACGACTAAATCTCGATTAAACTGGCCAGAGCAGATGCGTAAAAATGCCATGCTATCACGGTGCCTTTTGTCCATATTAGCTTGTAATTTAAAGACATAGGCGCTGAAAGGATCTGAAACTGGGTCGATAGATTTTTCATCGCCATTTGGAAGGTCGACATGTCTTTTTTGTGGAGAGGGTGCGAGTGTTAAAAATGCATCAAAGAATGGTTCAACACCAAAATTTGTCAGGGCTGATGCAAAAAAGACCGGTGTCACTTCTCCGGCAAGAAATGCTTCAAGAGAAAATTCATTACCCGCTAAATTTAAAAGTTCTAACTCTTGTTTCAAACTCTCAAATCCATTTTTACCGATCAAGCGCTCGATTTTAGGATCTTCAAGACTGCAAGTTTGTACTTCGGCCTTTTGAGCTCCTCCTGTAGATACTTTAGTGAAGAGAAGGCAAGTATTCATTTGCCGATCGTAAACTCCGGTAAAATCGCGGCCAATGCCGATAGGCCAGTTGAGAGCACATGCATGAATGCCCAATACAGATTCGACCTCAGCCATTAGATCGAGAGGGTCACGTCCGGGCATGTCCATTTTATTGACAAATGTAAGAACAGGGATTTTGCGCAGTTTACAGACTTCAAATAGCTTACGGGTCTGTTTTTCAACACCTTTTGCAGAGTCTATGACCATGATGGCGCAGTCCGCCGCTGTTAATGTGCGATAGGTATCAGCCGAAAAATCTTCATGTCCTGGAGTGTCAAGAACGTTGATAATGGCATCTTTGTAGGGGAACTGCATGGCTGAAGCGGTAATAGAAATTCCTCTTTCTTGTTCCATTGCCATCCAATCTGATGCAGCTGCTTTACGTCCTTTGCGTCCGCGAACCATCCCGGCTGTGTGAACCATGCCGGAATATAAAAGTAATTTTTCCGTTAAGGTTGTTTTTCCGGCATCGGGGTGGCTAATAATGGCAAAGGTACGCCGACTGGCTATTGCCTCTTCAAGGTTTCTGTTTTCCAATTGATAAGCTCGTGTAAAAAATTAACGTGTGGGGATCCATTTACGGCGTAGCCCAATGAATTTGCCTTTTCTAGCTGTAAGAGAAGCGGCACCGTCTCCGGGTTGAGCTTCATTTGCGACATCCATTTTCTGAATAAAATCCTGACTTTTAATCTGAAGAAATTTCCACTGTTCAGGTGTGAAATTTTTGGGGTCACTTAAAAATTTCTGCAAATTCTCTTTTGATATTCCATGTTGATAAGCCATGTCATTGATTTTGTTGTCGATTTCTTGACGCATCTGATTCATTCGCTCGATCATCGCTTCGATTGCAATATTACGTGTTGGTTTTGAGTAAGTTGGAATTTGAGGTGTTGGTGATGCGGTTTCATCGGAGCTAGAGTCTTTTTTTTTCGCCCCCTCATGAAACATATCAAACGGGCTATCTTTTGCCATAGGGAAGCCTCATATTACGACTGTTAACACACTCACTCAATCATATATTAACACAGCCTCATTAAAAATGCAATTCTGGCTTTATTCCTTATCCCTTCTCTCTTGATTCGAAGTCCCATTCGATAATGCCCGGTATTCTCGGAGTGTACGTCGAAATTATCTGATATTTTTGGAGTTCGATCCGAAATTTCTCAATCTAAAAGAACTGCACGATATATTTTTATAATTGATGATGAACAAGGAAAAAAGTCGCAAACATGTTTCCACTACTGAGTGTGTCAAATAAAAGAAGTTTTTTTTTGGAGCAAGAAATACAGGGAAAAGCACCTTGCTAAAAAGAAACTTTTTCCAAGAAAAAATCTTTATGGTGTAATTTACTCATTCCCGAAGAAGAAGAGCGTTTCCTCAGAAAACCCAATACACTCCTTGAAAAGATTTTGGCAGTTGTGAAGCCATTTGCTTAAGTCGCGACCCTATCTCAAAAATATCGAACATATTTCTTGTATTTATTGGCTTGAAGGAATTAAAGGTTTATTTCGGAAACATCTAAATTTTTAGTCTTCTTCAATTAACATTAATAGAAATGCAATTTTGACCTATTAGCATGTTGATATTGCATTTAGCATGGCATGACCTCGATAGCATTCATCACCTCCGTCCAAGACAAATTTTCCGATGAGAGGCATTTTGTCATCACAAGTTTAAAATCTTCCGAATAATCAGAGCAAAGAAGAAATTTATTCGCATCTTCATTATGACTGCCATTGAATCTTTGTTTGGCAAGAAAACTACACGTTATGATTGCAAGTTGTTTTTTGGATTCGGCGTCGGCGCTTTCCCTATACTCATCCTCTACAAATGCCCCATCAATGTCAACAACCACTGCAGTGTCATCACTGTAACGAACCATTATATTGTATCCAGGCTGCAACAGATCGGTGTGAGGCATGCCCGCTTCACTCAATACTTGTAACCCAAGAGTAATTTCTTTGAAAACTTTTGCGATTTTTTTTTCACATTTGTAATTGTTATTTGATTTCAAAAATTCTTCTAGCGAACATCCATCAATCTTTTCATAAATCATTCCATACTGGTTAAGTTCTTCAGAAAAGATCATTCCTTTGAAATTTAGTATGTGTGGGTTGTCAGGCAACTTTACTGCATCATTTGCGTGTTGGACTGTTCGCCTTAAGCTTGTTAATCGATCATTTTTATTGAGTTTGCGTATTTCAAGATTTTCCTTTTCATGAGTTTTCTTAAATTTGCAAGCAACGAACGAATTCTCAGAGGTGATTTGACTCCATATCATTCCTTGGCGACCAGCACCTACGGGAATATCCAATTTGTCTGTATAGAAAATCTTTGCATTATAGTTTTAAAGGATATTCAATTCTTCATTAGATCGAGAAATTTTTTGTACAGTGTGGCTATCAATCTTGTAGAGGATAACTTCATCTTTAATTTTATTTAGTCTTGTAATTCTATATCTGTTTTGAGCTAGATACTCACATTTAAAATAGGATCCTTTAAATTATTTCAATGTAGATTTTCCACAAAGATTGATATTATACTTCATTAATTCGGTTGCGTTTAAAATCATAGGTTTATTAAAAGGTAAATCAACGTGCTCATTAGCTAAAAATCTTGTAACTAAATATTTTTGATTTTGATAATGGCATTTAAAATATGAACCATTGAATATTTCTAAAGCAGACTTTCCACTGTTATCGATTAGCATATATGCAACTTCAGGCAAATCTAGAAGCATAGGCTGATTAAAAGGAAAATTGCTACCAAGGGAGTTCACTAAACTGTTTGATATAATGGGATTCATTGGTTCTCCTAATTGGTTGAAAAAACAAGCTATCTGAAATAGCTTAATTAGCAATATTAAATATATGTATTTATGTCAATCTTATAGTTCATCTAGTTGTGTTTCTTTAAAAAAACATATGGGAGGTTTGTTTTTGCTAAAATGAATTTAAGGTAAAAAAAAGAAATGAAGTGTTGTAAGAATTTAGTCTAGCGCTCTGTATCGCCCTCAAAGTTAATTGCATAATTCCCTTTTAACCGCAGAGGACGCTGTTACGCAGAGAAAGAGAAAAGAGAGCCAGGAAGATTATGATTTTGATCTTTCATATTCCACTCCTGTGCGTAATCTGGGCGTTCTTTGCAGCTCTGCGGTTAAGTTGGCATCTTATATTCTGGCAGTTAGGCAATTTCCTTGGGGGGCTGATACAGTTGAGGTTTGGAGGTCGGGATTAAATGCCGGCCTGAAGGATGTCGTGCATTCTAATTAGGCCAACGACTGTTTGATGTTCATCAGTAACGGCTAAGACAGTAATCGGTCGAGCCGGATTCGCTTCCATCTGCTGCAAGGCTTCCCATGCAAGTTTCTCTTTAGAAATATGCTTGGGATTTAAGCTCATCATTTCTGAAATAGGCTTTTGGAGAGATTCTGGGCCTTGATTCGTCAAAATTCTTCCAAGATCTCCATCTGTGAAAATACCTTGAAGAATCTTATCTTTATTGACGATCAATACGCATCCGCATCTTTTTTTAGAAAGTTCAACCAATGTATCGAGTGTTTGAGATGAGGGATGACAAAGTGGTAGTTCATGACCTGTAAGCATTAGATCTTGAACCTTCATTTTCACACGGCGGCCGATTTTTCCTGATGGATGATTTTCTGCATATTGATCGCGGCTAAAATTTTTGCGCTTCATGAGAGCAATCGTTAAAAGATCGCCAAAAATCATCTGTATTTGTGTAGAAGTCGTTGGAACCAAATTATATGGGCAGAGCTCTCTTGCCAACGGAAGAGTAATATTCATATTGCAAAGGCGAGCTAATCGGCTTGCTCCGTCAGAAACAATAGCAATGGTCTTAGCTCCTTTATCGTGGATAAAAGGCACAAGGTTGAGCAATTCTTCCGATTCTCCACCTTTTGAAAGCATGATAAATAGATCGCTATTGGAGAGAATGCCAATATCACCATGCAAAGCATTTGTGGGAGCCATGAATAATGCTCTGGTTCCGGTTGAAGCCATGGTGACAGCAATTTTTTTTGCCATAGCTTCACTTTTCCCAATCCCGCTAAAAAAAAGAGTTCCCTTGCAGTCTCCCAATGCATCCAAAATCTGTTCAGTAGCTATCAAATCTAGATGTTGAAAAAAGTGATCGATATATTGTTTTTCATTGCTTAGCAGCTCTTTTAACATCAAGAAACTTCTTTTTTAGGATTGTTAAGGATTTGAAGGCTTTAGAAAAATTAATTTTGCGTTAAAAAAGTGGCATTGTCAAGCCTAAAGTCGAGGCTCCGTGGGATATAATTTATAATTAACTTGCAGAATCTATAAGATCAAAGCGAGAAAGTCCCTATGACACCCATATCGGAAAATAACCTATCATTTTTTGAAACACAGAGGCACGGAGGACACAGAGAGAAAAAAAATGAATTTAAATTTTCCCTACTTCTGTGCCTCTCTCTGTGTTCTCTGTGCCTCTGTGTTGGTCCAATTCACCATCATAGGTAACACTTTGATTCACCAACATGGGTAACACTTTAACACAAAAAGCTGTAACATACTTAATTTAAGTAATTTAAGTGGGGTTTGTATGGCGCATGTGGCAGTAAATTATATTAAAACCCTCAGGCCTTTCATTACAGTTGATACAGTTTCCGAACTTGAGGGAAAAAAAGCTCCTCTTTGGGATTTTTTAACACAAGAATTTAACAAAAATTTTTCGTTGGATTCCTAAACCTTAAAATTCAAAAACTTTGTCTTTTCTTTAAGGACCTCGTCTTTGCGAGGTCTTTTTTCTTGCATTTTATAACATGTACGTGCACAACCAAGAATTTTAAGGGAGATACCACGTGCCAATTCCGATGTACAAAGCTAAAGAAATAGCTGAACAAGCCCAAGATAAAGGCCAAGTCAAACATGTTATAGCCGTTGCTGCAGGTAAGGGCGGGGTCGGTAAATCTACTGTAGCGGTTAACCTTGCCCTCGCACTACAAAGCCAAGGAAAAAAAGTTGGTATTTTTGATGCTGACATCTATGGACCTTCTGTACGAAAAATGTTGCCTGAAGAGCATCCTCCTTCACAACAAGGCAATCAGATTATTCCTGCCATCTGCTATGGCGGTGTGCGCATGATGTCGATGGCCTATTTTCGCAAAGACAAGGAAGCTGCGGTCATTAGAGCTCCAATTGCCAATGGCATAATCATGCAGTTTATTCAGAATACAGCATGGGGAAATCTTGATTATTTACTAATCGATTTTCCTCCTGGCACGGGAGATATTCAGCTGACCTTAAGTCAACATGCCAATCTTCTTGGAGCTTTAATGGTGACAACGCCTCAAGAGATAGCTGTTATGGATGTGCGGAAAGCAATCGACCTTTTCGAAAAAGTACATCTGCCAATTATTGGGATTGTGGAAAATATGAGCTACTATAAAGATCTGACAACTGGACAAAAACTGCATCTTTTTGGAAAGGGAGGAGGTCGAAAGCTTGCCAAAGCATCAGGAGTTCCTTTCTTAGGTGAAATTCCAATTGATGCGGAGATTTGTCTACGCGGAGATTCAGGGGAACCTTTAATCGTAAAAGACATTAGAGATACGAGTGATGGGGCATTTGCGTTTCTGGAGTTTTCGAAGAATTTCATTCAAGAAGTTGAAGCCCTTAAGAATTCAACGGAAGGGTCCTTGCAAAATTTTGTGTTAACATGGAAGGAGATTCCTGCAGATGCAGTCATTAGCAATTCGAAATATTAGACAGCTTGATAATCACAATTTTCAAATTGAGTGGATGGATGGTGCAACCGGATTGTACAATTTGAATGCTTTGCAGAAAAATTGTCCATGTGCCAAATGTATTGACGAGGCTACAGGAACACGAAGAGCCTCGGCTCCGGAAAGTCTAATGGATGTTCGAGCTAAAAACATTTGCTCTGTTGGAAGATATGCGTTAAAAATTACTTTTACTTCAGGATGTTCGACCGGAATTTATGATTATGCATGGCTTCATTCTCTCGCATATGAATTCCCTTGAAAGCAGAATCTTAATTATGGCAAGTTGAAATTTCCTGAAAGTTGCTTGTACAATGGACATCATTTGTTAGAGTATGTGATAATTCACGCGGAAGCAGCAACACATTTTGCTTTATCCAAATTTTCAGTACTCCATTTAGGAAACGACTATGCTATCAGAAAAATATGAAGACTTCAGTGAAGCTCAGTTAAAGACGCTTGAGAAATATGTAACCAATACAAGCAGCCACATTTTTGCACTGAGAAACCTACCGGAAGTGATAAAGGGAGCTCTCTTTTCTCGCTATTCGCGTTCTACATTAGGATTGCGTTCATTATTGCTTAAAGAATTTATTTCTAATAATGAGGATGCTGCTTTTGATGCCATCACAGGTGGGGATAATGGTAATAGTGCTAGCCTTGAATTGCAGGCTGCTGCAATCAAAAAGGCGCAAAGTTTTTATGACCGCATTTTAGATGGTTACGGAGACGATTCGATTGGAGAACTTGGTGGAGCGCATCTTGCAATAGAGAATGTTTCTATGCTTGCTGCAAAAGCCATCGAAGATTGCCGTATCGGAGGATCTCCTTTAGAAAAATCGACCCGTTATATCTATTTCGACCAGAAAGTACGAGGAGAATATCTTTTTTATCGGGAACCTGTTTTGATGACTTCCGCATATCGCGACCTTTATGTATCCACTTGTAATATGCTTTTTGAAACATACAGCAAACTGATTCCTCCTTTGACGGTTTTGATCGAAGAAAAAATGCCCAAAGAAGAAGGTTCTTCAAAAATTGCTTACACAGCAGCTGTTCGAGCTAAAGTACTTGATTGTTTACGTGGGCTTTTACCGGCCGGAACGTTAACAAATATGGGTGTTTATGGTAATGGACGCTTTTTTGAAGGATTGATCCATAAATTGCATTGCAACAATCTATTTGAATTGCAAGATACCGGCAGGCGTATCCACGAGGAACTTGAAAAAGTCATCCCATCTTTTGTGCGTCGTTCAGACATCAATCATCATACACACCGCAGCTTCGCTCAGTTTTATGAAGGAATGCAAGCGGAAATAAAAGCAATTACCAGGCAAAGCGCTGTCTCTTCAGATAAATTGGAAGCGGCAGGGGTTTATTTGGTCGACAGTGACCCCGCAGCTGTTGTAAAAGTAGCGGCAGCTCTCTTGTTCGCACATTCAAGCGCGGGCATTGGAGATCTTAGAAACCTTTGTGAAGGTCTGTCTGAAGAAGAAATCGCTCGCATTCTTGATACAGCTTGTAATGCTCGAGAAACTCGACGTCACAGGTCCCCTAGGGCGCTGGAACATGCAACATTTACTTTCGAAATTCTAGCCGATTTTGGAGTTTATCGCGATTTACATAGACATCGAACTCTCACACAAGAACGGCAGTTTTTAACATGTGATTATGGATTTTATCTACCAGAAGAAATTATTGGAACCGGCCTTGAATCTTCTTATACGCAGGCTGTGTATGCAGCTAAAGAAGCTTTTGATAAAATTGTTGCTGAACTTCCCGAAGAAGCGCAGTATGTGGTTCCAATGGCCTACAATGTAAAATGGTATTTTCACGTGAATTTAAGAGCTTTACAATGGCTTTGTGAGCTGCGTTCTCAGCCTGCGGGTCATCCGAGTTATCGTTTTATTGCCCAAGATATGGCCAGACAGGTATGTCAAGCTTTTCCAGCTTTTGAACGCTTCTTTAAATTTGTGGATTATGAAGGCTATGAATTGGGGCGATTGGGTCAGGAAGAAGGTAAGTTAGAAAAAGAAAAAAGGGAAGGGTAAATTTTATGATTATTGCTCGAAAGGCTCAATGTCTTCCGTTTAAAGCTCTTTGTAGCTATCTTCTTTTGATGTTTGCTTTTTTTATGCTGACAAGCTGTGAAAGTGAAAAAACAATTGTCTATGGATTAGATCAAAATGAAGCCAATGAAATTTTGGTTTTTCTTTCTTCTAAAGGGTTGGAGGCTGAAAAAGTCAAATCTTTGGAAGGTGGCGGAGGAGGAGGTTCAAAAATTACCCTGTGGGATATTGCCGTTAAAAGCTCTGATGCAAATGAAGCAATGCGTCAGCTTAACCAACAAGGTTTGCCACGAAGAAGAGGACAAAATGTCTTGGGAATTTTTTCAACCGGAGGTCTAGTTACTTCAGATCTCCAAGATAAAATCAAATATCGAGCAGCTTTAGCGGAACAGCTTGCCAGTACGATTCGGAAATATGAAGGGGTCTTGGATGCAGATGTTCAGATCTCATTTCCTGAGGAAGATCCGTTAAATCCGGGAAAAAGTAAAGGTAAAATTACAGCATCTATCTGGGTAAAACACTCAGGTATCCTAAACGACCCCAATAGTCATTTATCAACCCAGATTAAGCGTTTTGTGGCCTCTGCCATCACGGGCCTAAATTATGATGATATTACCATAGTTGGAGAACGTTCGCGTTTTGGTGATGCTCCAGTGGAAGGAAGTGCATCGCTTCGTGAATCGGAAAAGCAGTATGTCAACGTCTGGGGAATTGTACTTTCAAAAGAGTCAGTTTCGTTCTTTCGTTGGATATTTTTTACATTTTCCATTCTCCTTTTGCTTTTAGCCCTTTCTTTGGTTTGGTTTCTTTGGAAAATTCATCCGGTAATATCAAAGCATGGGGGAATAAAATCGCTTTTTAGTGTCAAACCGCTGCTTTCATCCTCTCCAGAGAAAAAAGAGGAGGAAGTTGCTGATACTACAGCCAAAAAGGAGGAGCCTAAGAAAGCTAAGCCTTCTATTGAAAAGGATATTGATGAAACTTAGGAAAAGTTATGCAACTTAAGAGCGCAATGATGCTGCGCACATTAATCAATCGTTATCATCAAGGGACACCGGAATCCCTCCTAGGGGGATTGCCGGAGGAAGAGTCTCGTGCTGTACTTGAAAAATTCAACACATCATCAGATGTCACTGCCGTTATGTCGTTAATGAATGATCTCGCCGTTGAAAAAGTGCATTACTCTTGGCTTTTGCCTACAATTGAGACTTTTAGCAGGCAAATGCAACCTTTACTCATATCCGCTTTACCTGAAAGTCAATCACAAGCAATTTGTAAATTAATGGAGAAGCCAAACCGCCCACCGCCATCTCCTCCGGTGAAGAAGTTTTTGCTAGGTTTACTTTACCGAAAATTTAACCATCGATCAATTTTACCCCTTTCTTTTTTGCCTGAAAGTAACCTCTCTATTTTAGCAACGCTTTCTAAAGTTCAATTGATTGAACTCATTGACTTTTTAGGACTATTTGATCTAGCACAAGAGATCAAGCATATTGTCGAAAAGGTTAAACTTAATGCCATCTATGCATGCCTCTCGGCAAAAAAGCAGAATTATTTGCGAGTTTGTCTACATCAAAAGGAAAAATTGAAAGGTGAAAGATTGGATCTTTCAAGTTGGAGAGGTAATCGGTGGCAACTAGAAAGGTTGTTGCATAGACGCGGAATATTACGTTTAAGTTGTGCGCTAGCAGGTCAACCGCGTGATTTTGTTTGGCATATTATTCATCGATTGGATGTTGGTCGCGGCCATCTTTTAGGGAAATATTTCTCAAGTAAAGAAATTCAGGGAATTACCCCGTTTCTAATACAGCAATGTTTGAATACACTTAACTATTTAAAGAAAACGAGTCAGCAGTGAAAAAGAAATTTTTCAGTTTGATCAAGGGTGATGTTCTAGAAGTCGCACCTAAGGTAAAAATCCTTCCTGCAGAAGCATTTTCAACCCTTTTGGAAGCTTCAGAGCTTTTGAAAAATGTTCAAAAAGATGCAGAAGAGTTTAAAATCCAGATCGTCGAAGAATGTGAAACGCTAAAAAGTCAAGCTCAGCAGGAGGGCTTTGAGGCAGGATTTAAAAGTTGGGCAGATGCAGTTGCTCTTCTAGAGAAAGAGATTGGTAAAGTACGTACAGATTTAGAAAAGAGAGTGGCCCCTGTAGCCTTAAAAGTTGCCAAAAAAATTGTAGGCAGAGAAATCGAGCTTTCCGATAAAGCTATCGTTGATATTGTTTCGAGCTCTTTGAAATCTGTTGTGCAGCATAAAAAAATCACCATTTACGTAAATAAAAAAGATCTAGCCATCTTAGATGCCAATCGAGCGCAATTAAAAGATCTATTCGAAAGCTTAGAATCCCTTTCTCTTCGAGAACGAGCCGATATTGAGAGTGGGGGATGTGTGATTGAGACAGAAGGCGGAATCATCAATGCAAGGCTTGAAAATCAATGGGCTGTTCTTGAAAAAGCCTTTTCAGGACTTTTAAAGAAACAATCTGAAGCACAGGAAATAGGGGAGAAAAATGGGGAAATCTAAAGGTTTTGGAATTAGAAAAATCCTTGTCTTTCTTGCTGCGATTGCAGTACTTTGGTGTTCTCCGGAAAGTCTTTATTCCGATCCGGCGTCCGACGCAGCTGCGGCTGAAGCTAGATCCCAGCAACCGGCCGGATTATATCAAGCTCCCCCTAGGCAAGGCGCTGGTTTAGTCCAAGTCCCTCCGTCTCAGGTGCCTAAAAGAATTGATACCCAAAAAGGCGTTGTTAAGGAGCCTCCAAGGCCATCAGTCGTTGAGGACATGCTTCAATCTGTGGATAGATCCCAGTCAATGCGACCTTCACTGATTACTCAAGCTGTTGCACTATCTTTACTGTCGCTTTCGCCGTTTATAATTATGATCTTGAGTTCTTTTTTAAAGATCGTGATCGTTTTGGGGCTTTTACGTAGTGCCCTTGGAGTCCAGCAGGCGCCTCCGAACCAGATCATTAACGGCGTTGCTTTTATGTTAAGCCTTTTTATTATGTATCCTGTAGCGATAAAAATGTATGATGCTTCGCAGGATGCTATTCATCGGCTTCAAGCCCCGGAGTCAATGACGTCGCCTGAAGCCTCATCCTATGTCACAGAGATTGCTTCCTATGCGAGAGAACCTTTGAGAGAATTTCTTAAGAAAAATTCCTCTGTAAAGCACCAGGCTCTTTTTTACAGAATTGCTTATAAAGGGCTCCCAGAAGAATTTAAAGAAAAGATTAAGCCAGATGATTTTATGATCGTGATGCCGGCTTACATTACAAGTCAGCTAAAAGATGCTTTTGAGATTGGCGTGTTGATCTACATTCCATTTTTTGTTATTGACCTTGTGACCTCTAATATTTTGCTAGCTATGGGGATGATGATGCTTTCACCTGTCACAATTTCGATGCCGCTCAAGCTCTTTCTTCTGGTGATGCTTGATGGATGGACTTTGCTTATTGAAGGGCTTGTATCTACGTTTAGATAATCTATTAATTGCTAGTTGGCAAGGGGTCCCTCTCACTTCCGCAGGACTAGCAATTTTAGTTAATAAGGAAAAGGTATGTTTCAGTCACATGTTATTCAGCTTGCTTATCAAGGACTTTTGCTAATCTTGATCCTTTCGGCACCACCGATCTTGATAAGTATGTTCTTTGGAATTTTAGTAGCAATCTTTCAGGCAGCGACACAAATTCAAGAGCAAACGCTCTCGTTTACAATTAAGCTTGTCGCTGTAACATTAACACTGATGTTTATGGGAAGTTGGCTTGGTGGGCAGATTATGAGCTTTGCTTTAGATATTTTTACTCACTTCCCTCAGTGGAGTTTTCCTGCATAAGTTAGGATAAGGAAGTGTGTAGCAGTAATTTGCACGATGAGGCTGCGACAAAATTGTTGCACATTTCCTAACTAGTGGAGACCGCATTGTTTCATGGACGATAGTTACACAGAGATATTCATTAATAGCGCTGTTGCCCAAGGGGATGTCCTATCTCCGTTGGCACTTCTTTTTCTATTTTTGGGAAGATTTTTACCCATTATCGCACAGGCACCTTTTTTTGGAGCAAGAGTCCTTCCTCACCCCGTGAAAGTGACCTTTGCACTCACAATGTTTATCATTTTCTTGCCGCATTTGCTTACTGTCACAACAACCCCTGTTCACTTCGATAGTTATTTAATTGTCCTATTGGCAAAAGAAATTTTTATTGGGTTTCTGTTAGGCTTCATGTTTAGTATGCCATTTATGGTCGTTCAAAATGCTGGAATTATCATCGATCACCAGCGTGGTGGTGCCAGCTTAATGGTCAACGATCCTACAATTCAAAACCAATCTTCTCCTCTTGGCACACTTTTTAATTACATGATGATTTTAATTTTTTGGATGATTGATGCTCCATTTCTTGTTTTGGAGCTGGTTTCGACTTCTTACACAGTTATTCCTCCAAATGAATTTTTTAATACACAGTTTTTTATGTCGAACAATTCATTTTGGATATTAATGTTTCAATTGTTTAATCGGTTTATGAAGTTAAGCATTCAGTTAGCTACTCCTGCTCTCCTCTCTATCTTGATGACGGATGCTTTTTTAGGAATTGCCAATAGATTGGCTCCGCAAGTTCAGATCACGTTCCTGGGGATGCCATTAAAGTCTTTGCTTGCATTGGTTGTAGTCGCTGTAGGATTTAAATTATTTAATGAAGAAATTGCCAAACAGGCAATGATTTGGATGAATACTATTGCAAGCATGATTCAAATGTTCAATCCTGAAAAATTAATAAATCCGTAAAATCTGCACTAGACATTATGATCAAGCTATAACATAACGTTCCACGGAATGGTTATAAGTGCAAAGGGTTGATCCCCTTTTGACTCTTGCAGCAAAACATCCTTCTATAACTCAATTATCATATTGCAATTATCTATTGATTTTATTGTCCTAAACAAGTATAATGAGAATTAATAAATGTTAATTTGGAGAATTTAATGGAACATGTAAGTTTTGGTTCTTTGCCTTTAGATCGGTGGAAACCAGATGATATTGGTAAAGGTCTCTCTTTGAGTGCGTTTGGAGCTGGTGCGGTTGCTGTTGTGGCCTCTGCCATTTTTTTGGGTTTGGCACTTTCTGGAACTATCTCTATTCCTTTGACTGCAGTTATTGTAGTTGGCGCTGTTGGGGTAGCGGTTATGCTTGTTTCTGCGATCTATTTAGCTGTAATGAGATTTTGCAAACAAGTTGAAAGTACTGAAATTTCACAAACTACCAATTTTCAAAAAAAAATTCCATCACGTAATAAAAAATTTAATCATAGTCCTTTGGGTATTGAAGGCATTAAAAATTATATAATTAATTCCTATAAATCTCCTCAATGTGAAATTCGGAAAATTCTTTCAACTAAGCCTACTAATGTAAAATTGATCAAATTTGAAAACGTAGAATATCCAGTGTCTGAGCAGTTCCATAGAGATATGTTGGGTTATAATCGCTATCTCATCAATGACGAAGTCAGTTATAGTTTCAGTCAAGATCTCGAAATTCAAGATACAAATGATAGCAACAAATTTTATGCTGATTTAGTTAAGACTTGTGTCGCGCACGCTGGAGAAGAGAAAGGGAGATTAATTGCTGAACGAATTTCACGCGGTATAGTTCAAACATGTTCTGCAGATCTTTGCGGAACTTTTATGGTTAAGTTTTTGGATGAAGAAAAAAAATTAGTTAATCCCGACCGAATTAATGATGTATATAGAATATGGATTTCAAGTAATAAAGTTGTCATAGAAAAGAAAGAACTGTATGTTTTTCGTGAAATTGAGTCACCAATGGATTATATTGACTCTCAAATAAACACACGAACTATAAAAATCTCAATGAAGGAACTTGCTGAAGACAATCTGGAGGTTAGAGAAAATCCATTGCCTTCACTGAAAGTGAAGGATGTGCAGACAAGATTATCTAATCATTTACCTGAAAAGGAAGAAGGGCAAGATTACCAAACACAAGAAGTCACTGACAAATGGAAAGAAATCTTAAAAGATGAATTTATAGCTTGGTACAAAAATATTGAAACTGAAGCCTTAGTAGCTAAAAAAAAGCAGCGTTCAGAAATTAAAAATTTTTCAGAAAATAAAGTAGATATTAAAAGAGGTTGTTCAAATTCTGTAGTCATGAAAGATTTACCGGAAAGAAAGACAAACATTAGCAACCCTCTTTCAAAAAGTGCTGACGTTTTAAATTCAAATATTAAGTTTTAATTAATAAATTGCTGTAGCATGAATTAAGCTAAGCGCTACAGCAATTCATTCTAATATCCCCAATCTGAGTTGTCAATGATCTTTGCGCCCTTTCGCCTTTTAATGCATCTCCTAATAGCATTTTTTTGTACTAATTGTTTTTTGAAACAGAGAGGCATAGAGAACACAGAGAGAGGCACAGAGGTAAGGAAATTTAAATTCTCTTTTGTTCTCTCTGTGTCCTCCATGCCTCTGTGTTTCAAAAAATGACATGTTATTTTCCGTTAACCCAAGTTCACCACTCTTCTGAGAAATTTACTCTTTTTTCGTCATACAAATAATTTAACCAATCGCGTAACCCACTAATTTTCAGCCACATGGGAGTTATGAACATTTTAGCCTCCATTTG
>JACCRY010000002.1 GCA_013813265.1 Parachlamydiaceae bacterium | reverse complement strand
AAAAGTTGCATCTGACGCACTTCTCTTCTCGGTCGTAGCTATAGCTACGACGTCGTCAAGAATTACATCAGCTGCAACTTTCGCCTAACTGCTGCATTATTTCGAATTTTTTCACAGCCTCTGCGGTAGTTTTTTTCTAAACACGACAGTAAAAGATAACAACCTTGAATTAAAAGACGCAATATGTAAAAATCGAAAGTATGAAATCGTTATTTAACCTCTTTAGCTTTAAGCTTTTATTTATTTTACCTTTGTTTATTTCGGATATTCAGTTATTTGGAAAAACGCTCCCTCCTTCACCACAGGTTTGCCGCGTGGATGAAGCGTCAAGAGACGTTTTGACACTTGGTGATCTTATTAACACCGCTTTAACCAATAACCCTGCAACACAGGTGACTTGGTGGAATGCACAGCGTGCTGTTGCTGCAGTTGGCAGTGCTAAAAGTGCTTACTATCCCAAAATTTCATTTAATGGAAGCGTAACGCATAGTAGAGATTTTCAGTTCATAAATGGTCCCGATGCCAATTCAACTATTTTAAGCGCAAATGTGGTTTTAGAATTCCTCGTTGCAGACTACGGAGAACGCGCCGCAAATGTACAAGCTTTTATGATGGCACTGACCGCTGCAGGTTGGGAAAGCGAATGGGCGATCCAAAAAGTCATGGCGGAAGTATTTGAGAATGGTTATTCCACAATTTATGCAAAAGACACTTTGGAAGCCTTGCAATTATCGCAAGAAGATGCAAAGAAAATGCTCGACACGGCCAATCATTTAAACCAGGTAGGATTGAGTCCTATTTCTGATGTGTATAGTAGCAAAGCTGCTCTCGCGCAGATCGAAATTGAAGTGGCCCAGCAAAAATCAACGTTAGAGATTCATCGCGCCAAATTGGCTGCAACTTTAGGTCTTGAAGCCGATACTCCATTAAGATTGGCTCGTTTGAATGCCCTTCATGTTCCTCAAAAAGATATTTCAGAATTGATTGCACTTGCTAAAACGACGCGGCAGGATTTAATGGCAAGACGAGCCAGACTTGCGGAAGCAATCGCTCGTCAAAAAAAAACAGCAGCAAGTTATGGTCCCAAACTATCCATTTACGGCCGTGGTGGTGCAGATCACGCCGTCCGTGATAAGACTAATGCAGATCACTATCAAATAGCTTTGAATCTGGATGTCCCCCTATTTACCGGGTTTGACGCCACTTATCAAAATCGAATGGCATTTGCCAATGTAAAAATTTCAGAGAATGAACTTCTTCAACTCGAATTGAATATTGCTTTGGAAGTTTTGACCCAGAGCAGTAAAGTCGAAAGCTCCAGAGAAATGCTTTACTACGCCAAAATCAACCTTGAAAATGCTCAAGCGGCATATGAAGGGACTTTAGAAAAATATCAGGCCGGTAAAGAAAGTATTGCTGAAGTCTCAATGACCCTTAGGCAAATTGTTTCAGCCCGTGTACGTTACAGCGAGATCAATGCGCGATATCTCATTTCTATTGCTAACCTTGCCTATGCTACAGGGACTTTAAGTCCTTATATGGAGGATAAATGTATAAAATAATAGGATCAGGATTAGCTCTTTGTCTAATTCTGGTCGCATGCGACCCTGTCAAGCCACCTTTACAAAATATACCTGCGACTCCTGTCACAGCATCTCTTCCTGTTGTGCGTGATCTTCCTGTTTATATTGAATCTATTGGAACGTTAGAGTCTTCTTTTTTCGTCGAAGTGCGTCCCCAAATGAGCGGTATCATTGAAAAAATTTATGTTCAAGAAGGGGACTGGGTAAAAGCAGGGCAACCTCTTTTTGAAATTGACTCGAAAGTCTATCAGATAAAAGTTAAAGAAGCTGAAGCTCAATTGCTTAGTGACCGGGTTGCTTATGAGGCTGCAAAGAAAAAGCATGAACGTTTTCTACGGCTGGCGAAAAAAGATCTTGTGGCTCAAGTTGAGTGGGATGAGATTGAAATGCAAACGGCGAGAGGTGAAGCTAACCTTGGAATCGACCTTGCAAGACTAGATGCTGCTAAGCTTGATCTCGAAAGATGTACAATTTATGCGGTATCTGATGGCCGGATTGGAAGGGTGGATATTCACCCGGGAACTTTAGTCTCTCGGGAACAAGCAGGGATGTTGGTCACTCTTTCTAGAAACGATCCGTTAATTGTTAATTTTCATGTGACCGAAAAGGAATTTGGAAAACTTCCCAAAGAAAAATTAACCTTAGAAGTTTTTCCTCTGTGCGATAAGAGTTGCGCCAGTGTAGGAAATGTTACATTTTTAGATGGCCGATTTGATGCAAAGTCAGGTTTGCTTTTTGTTAGAGGGCAGCTTTTGAATCCCGAAAATCGACTATCTGCAGGTCAGAGTGTTAAAATTCGGATGCCGGTAGATCTTCTTCCTAATGTGACTTTTATCTTACAAAAGGCTGTCAAATTTAATCAACAAGGTCCGTATGCGTATGTCATTAATTCTGAGGATGTGATTGAATTTCGTCAACTGATTCTTGGAGACGAAACTGGGGAAGAAGTTGCCGTTCGGGAGGGGATATCGCCAGAAGAGCGGATCATTACTTCAAGCCATGCACGTTTGTCTCCGGGAATTAAAGTGGAAGTACAGCCATGAATCTTTCCAAGCTTTTTATCTTACGACCAGTCATGACGACTTTTGTGATGATAGCCATTCTTATTGCAGGATGGGTTTCTTTTAATCAGTTGCCTGTCAGCGATTTACCCACGATTGAACGACCTAGAATTCAGGTTTCTGCAGGATATACGGGAGCAAATCCTGAAAATGTGCTGAATCAACTGACAATTCCCTTAGAAAAAGAGCTCATCCATGTTAAAGGTGTTCAAGAGATGAGCTCAACCAGCTCATCCGGTTCAACAATCATCACACTTGATTTTGATCTTTCTAAAAATATGGACGAGGCTGTTAGAGATGTCCAATCTGCGCTAAATCGAGCTGATGGTTATTTACCTTCAGCTGTTGATCCAAGGCCCACTTACAGTCGGCAAGAGGCTGGGCAAGAATCGATTATGCACCTCCTCCTTATGTCTGAAAATGGGAATATTGGGGAACTGCGAAACTATGCAGACTCCTACATTATTCCTAAACTCAGTCGAATTGAAGGAATCGCAAACGCTCGAGTTTTTGGCTCTGCACGTTCTATCTGGTTAAGACTTGATCCTGAATTGATGGCCGCAAGAAAAATTGGGCTTAATCAAGTTGTAGAGACAATTAGAGAGCACACGACTCAAGTTCCTCTTGGCACCATTCACACAAGCAGTAAAATTTTCTCCATTGAAATTCCTGCAACGATACAACAAGCCAAAGATCTGGAAAGTTTGCATATAGGTCAAACAGGAGTTTTTTTACGCGACATTGGGGAAATTTCAGACAAGTCGTATGATGAGGAAGAGTTCTATCTCGTTACTGCAGACACTCGTACCCAAGCGATCATCATAAGTATTCAAAAAATCAATGACGGTAATACGGTTGCTGTTGCGAAAGCTGTAGAGGACGTTGTTGAAAGTTTGCAAAAAGAACTGCCGCCGTCTATGTCGTTGAAAATATGGTTTAATAAAGCAGTTTGGATTGAAGAATCGATTCTTGACGTAGAGTGGTCTCTTTTGTTTGCCTTCATTTTGGTTATTCTTGTGATTTATTTGAGCCTCGGCAGGCTGTCCGAAGCACTCATTCCCAGTGCCGCCCTGCCTTTATCACTTGTTGGGACTTTTATTGTCATGCATCTCATGGGATTCAGCTTGGATTTGCTCTCGCTCTTAGCATTAACCCTATCCGTAGGCTTTGTGGTTGATGATGCAATTGTTGTTCTTGAAAATATTGTACGCCACCAGGAATTAGGGAAAAGCGCTTTAGCTGCAAGTTTGGAAGGATCGAAACAAATTTGTTTCACTGTTCTTTCTATGACTATTTCACTAGTTGCTGTCTTTATTCCACTATTATTTATGGAAGGAATGAATGGAAGGCTATTTAGGGAATTTAGTGTTACGCTTGCAGTTTCTATTTTGGTGTCATGTTTTATTTCTTTGTCTCTCACACCTATGCTTTGCAGTAGATTTTTGTCTAAACATTCTGCAGAACCTACCAAAGTTCAAAAAGCCGTAAATCGCGCGAATTCTTGGATGGTAAACCTGTATGGGAAAAGTTTGAAGACTTGCATTCATCGTCCTAAGCTTCTGTTAAGTATAGCTTTGTTATCTATAGGCGCGACAGTGCCTTTATTTATGCAGCTTCCAGTGAACCTCATTCCACCAGAAGATAGAGGCTTTATTATCACTTTCATAAATTTACCCACTGGAATCTCTGCTGAAGATACAAAAGTTTATCAACAGAAGCTTGAGGCACAGATTAAAGATCTGCCGGACATTAAAGATATTCTAGACATCAATTACGATGGTAATATCCTGCTTTTAGTGAGGTTACATTCTATTGCAGAACGACGTCCGCAGGTGGAAGTCATTTCCGATATTCAAAAAACACTAGACCGCAATGCTAGCATTCAGGCGTATGTACAGGGATATCAGCTAATCAATCTTGAGCTCGATTTCAGCGGTGGGAGCTACAAGTTTATTGTTCGCGGCCGGGAATTTGATGAGGTCTATGCAGCAACAGAAGCTCTTACAACTGCCTTGCAGGGAAATACAGATTTCACTGCGGTAAATTCATCATTGAAGAATGATGCTCCGCAACTCTCCGTCGATGTTAATACTGAATATGCCCATGCTTTAGGGCTGGGCAAGCAGGATGTTCAGGCTCTTTTACAGCGAGCCTATAGTCAAAGTTCCGTAGGGTCAATTCAGAGAGGAATTGAGCAACAAAAAATCTATATGGAACTGCAAGAAGAGTTCAAATCTTCACCTGCGGCTTTGAATAAACTCTATTTAACTTCTTCGTCTGGCGCTTTAATTCCACTAAAGGCTGTAGCCACATGGAGTGAAAAACTGGGAGCACCAAAATTAACTAGGCGCGATCAGTTGCCTTCGGCAGTGGTGCGGTTTACTTTAAGAGAAGGGCTGCCTGCACAGGAGGGTCTAAAAATTGCAGAAGATATAGCTGCAGAAATTATATCGCCAAATGTATCTGCCGTTTTAGGTACTTCGGCTAAGGCGATTGCTTCAACTTTGCATAATACACTCTTTTTATTGTTAGCAGCGGCAGTTGTAATGTATATCGTTCTGGGGATCTTGTACGAAAGTTTTATTCACCCCTTAACGATTCTTTCTTCTCTTCCGTTTGCTGCATTGGGAGGAGTTTTAACCTTATTTATCTTCAATGAACCGATCTCTATCTTTAGTGCGGTAGGCTTTCTTTTGCTTATTGGGATCGTCAAGAAAAATGGAATTATGATGATCGACTATGCGCTTGAAGCTCAAGGGAGAGGGTTGTCTTCCAAAGAAGCGATCATTGAAGGATGTCTTGTTCGGTTTCGACCGATCATGATGACGACGATTGCTGCAGTCGTGGGAGCCGTTCCTATTGCCATCGGTTTTGGCGATGGTGCAGAGATGCGCCGAGGGTTAGGCCTTGTCATTGTTGGAGGACTTCTATTTGCTCAGGTGCTGACCCTTTACATTACGCCTGTATTATACTTAACGTTTGATAAGTTGGCTTCCAAATTGAAACGAGCAGAGAAGCACACTGGCGAAGTAGTTTGATGCAAAGTCGTTAACATATTATGTGCCCTGCTGCGTCTCGGAGCAGGAGGTTACAGCGTCCATTCTGCTAACTGCTGCGAGGCTGTGAAAAAATTGGAAAGATGCTTCAGTTGGCTGAAAAGTTGCATCTGACGCACTTCTCTCCTCGGTCGTAGCTATAGCTACGACGTCGTCAAGAATTGCATCAGCTGCAACTTT
>JACCRY010000256.1 GCA_013813265.1 Parachlamydiaceae bacterium | reverse complement strand
GACCGCAGTGTTTCACGTAGTTAGTTACCCTTCTACGCCACGCGCAGCTAAATGTAGAACGTGTAATTTACATTTCAAACTCCTTTCAGTTTGATGGATTAATGTGATATGCCTGGCATATCCAAAGAGCGCAGAGAAAATATAGATGGTTAAAATTTAAGCTAACGCGCTCACAGCTAACCTAACGGGAAAGAGCATGTGCCCGATATTTCGCTCATGCAATTTAGGTATTATTTTGGAATTAAGTGCTTTTGGATTCTCAACTCTCTACGGCTTGAAGTCAAATCCCCGTTTTAAGTATGGCTCCACATGGAATAATATCCCAATGCAGTCAACTTAAGTTAATAGTCATAAGGCTAAGATGCATTCTGACACTCCTGCTGAGGTTTGGTTGCTAGGGTGCTTACTCAGGCTTTGCTTCGCTACAGCCTGGTCTAAAATGTAAAATCCCTCCGGGAAATGTACCCTTTCTGTTTGCAAGACCGCGGGAGCGGTTTAATATATTTGCCCCGCTTAAAGTGATAGCGGAACGTGGAGTCAAGACAAATTAATGATAGAACTGCGGCAGCAGTGAAAGAAGCCCTTCAAGGTTAAAAAAACATTTCTATGAATTGCATGATTTGAAAGTGAAGCTATGCAAGATAAGCTGAGGTTA
Source organism: Parachlamydiaceae bacterium (assembly GCA_013813265.1). GTDB lineage: Bacteria > Chlamydiota > Chlamydiia > Chlamydiales > Parachlamydiaceae > JACCRY01. Next base: position 3,463 of record JACCRY010000256.1, on the reverse strand, counting down.
TTTCAAATTAATATCAGATGAGATGTTGGCATTACAAATAACTTTTGAAATAAATACACAAAGTTTACACATAAAATAAAACAGTCATTTTCAAATTACAACAGCAAGGTAATAAATATTTCCCTTTTGTATTTACATTTGGTTTGATTTTTAAAATGAGTTTTGGCAGTATATAAAATTCTGAGCGACGGATTTATCCGCGAACACAAATTTAAAAGGTGCTAAACGACCTGATTAGATTTTTTTTTAACAAATTAAGGAGATTTTTATGACCATTGAAGATTCATTTAACAATTTTTATGAAGTAGCTAAACAAACTGCCACAGATGCCATAAATGGTGATTGCGGTAGAAATTGGAAGCAAATGAAAGATAAGCAAATTGACACAATCGTGAAAGTAGCTCTCATAGCAGTGGCTGCTGGAATTGTTTGCGGCTTAATATGCGGTACAGGCGGTTTAGCTAGCGGTCTTGTAAGCGGTGTATTTTTTGCAGGTGTCATTGGAATCTCGGCATTAGCTTATTTTACAAATAATGAGCATTGTAATCTCTATGAACAAGTTAAAGATGAAATTAAAACTGGTGCTAGAATAGCACAAAAAGAAGCACAGTCTAAGAAAAATGAAATAATATCTGAATGGAACAGCTTCATGGAAAAAATTTTTGGTTAATAATTACACGCGATTCTTGCAGCTCTAAACTTGATTTTGAGCTGCATTTATTTTTACCTACAATATCCAACTTCTATTCCCCTATTGACAGCTCTAGTTTTTGCGGGCAATATAGTCTACAGAACATTCATTAAGTCCTCTATTTTTTAGCTTATTTTATGGCTATAAAATGCCTTGGCAGTGAACAAGGACTTGTTGTGTCCTGACAATCCTTGGCGGACATATGTTACAGTCTTATATGTAAAAGGAATTCCATGGCCGAATATCAAGTCCTCGCGCGCCGTTACAGACCCCAAACCTTTGCTGAAGTTTTTGGCCAAGAAGCAATCGTCACCACGTTAAAGAATGCAATTCTGCACCGAAGACTCGCCCACGCCTATTTATTTTGCGGTTCTAGAGGTACAGGCAAGACTACACTTGCACGCGTCTTTGCCAAAGCATTGAATTGTAAAACAGAACGCAAAGATTTGGAACCTTGCAATCAATGCTCTTCATGTCGTGAAATTACACTCGGGTCCTCTATGGACGTCTTAGAAATAGATGGTGCCTCGAATCGAGGAATTGATGATGTAAGGCAAATCACTGAAACAGTAAGCTATGCAGCTGCAGGTGGTGGATATAAAATTTATATCATCGATGAAGTGCACATGCTGACTAAAGAAGCCTTTAACGCTCTCCTTAAAACTTTGGAAGAACCTCCTCCGCGCGTCATTTTCTTTTTTGCGACAACCGAGCCTCACAAAGTACCCGCAACCATCCTGAGTCGCTGCCAACGGTTTAACTTGCAACGCATTTCTGCCGAAAAAATTGTTCAAAAGTTAACTTTTATCGCGGAAGAACAAAAAGCGCAAATTACTGAAGAAGCGTTGCTTTCAATTGCAGCTAGAGCTGAAGGTGGCATGCGCGATGCAGAATCCCTCCTCGATCAAATTCTAGCATTCCATGAAGGTTGCATTACAGCTGAATCAGTTGCAGAATTTTTGGGAGTCGTCTCTCGCGATCTTTTTTTCTCGTTAGACCAAGCAGCTAAGGAAGGTCATTTAGCGACAGCTTTTGAAATTGCACATCAAGTTTTTTCCCAAGGAAAAGACCTTTTGCATTTTGTGGAATCCTTGACAGACCATTACAGAACACTCTTATTGGTCAAAGTTGCAAGTCCAAACGCCCCTTTTCTAACACTCTCAGCTGCCAATAGCGAAAAATATGCAGCTTCGGCAAAAATCTATACGCAAGAACAGTGCCTGCTCATCCTAGATTTTTTAGTAGAAGCGATGGCCCAAATACGATTCATGCCTTCAAGTCGCATTGCTCTGGAAGCATTGCTACTACGTATTTTACGCGTAAAACAGAGAATTCCTGTAGAGTTCTTAATACGACAACTACAAGAACTTGAACAAGGTCTTGGCGTGCCAACAGAAATTAAAGACACTGCTCCGGCTGCTGTTTTTATTTCTCAAGATCAAGATCCAAAACTGGCCAAAGTTCTACAACAACCGGCATTAGATCCAATTCCAATTCAGGCTGCAGCAGCTTCGGAAGTTAAAACAGTTCTCCCCTCTTCAACCTTCACTACCCAAACTCCTGAGCCTGAAGTAGGACTACAGCCGGTTTTGATACCTCTAGTTCAGGATGCAGCAATCTTGGAAAGTCAGGAGATTCTTTCGCCTTCAGTTTTAACACCACAAATTCCAGAGCCAAAACCCATACAAGAGCCAGTTTTAGTTCCCATTCCTGTTCGAGTTGCAGCAATACCGGAAGTGGCTAAAGAAATATCTTCTATAGCTCCGGCAGCTCCGACAACCTTAACTCCGACACCTATTGCTCCTAAAACTGCAGAAGCGATAGAGAATTTGTCGATGACGATCGATCCATCTCCGACTCCTCAAGAACTTGGAATTCGCTCCGCTCCTCCCTTAAAGCAGCCACCAAAAGTAGAACAAATCGTGGAACCTGTGAATGCACTGCTTCCACATGCAATCACTGCTGTAGCTCCGGTTGAACTAGGAGCTCGCCCAACAGAAGAAGCAAAAGCGGCAGCCTCTAAAAAGCAAAGTCGTTATGACACGCTTCTGCATTTTGCAGCAGTGGAACTTGAAGGATCACTGCAAAAAACAATAACGAAAGGATTTTAATTTTATGGGATCAGGATTTTTAAAGAAAAAAAAGCAAGCACGTGAAATGCAAAATCAGATTATGGAAATGCAAAGCAAGATGCAAAATGCTGAAGCGACTGGATCTGCCGGCAATGGTCTAGTCACCATCACGTTATCGACAACTGAAATCAAAATGCTAAAAATCAAACCTGAGTGCGTGGACAAGGATGACATCGAAGGTCTTGAAGATCTGATTAAAGCAGCCTACAAAGATGCAGCCGCAAAGCTTGAAGCACAGCAACCAAGCTTGCCACCTGGATTGGCACAAGGATTGCCACCAGGCCTTTTTTAGACAACCTTTTTGACAGGCCAGACTCAGAGGGTAGAGTGTTCATTTTGTTCAAAAAAAGTCGTATTTTTTACATGAATCAAATTGTAGAAGATTGCCCCCTCTGGTTCTACGATTGCCCCTTTCCCTATCCCATGTTTCTTTCAGACAAACTGAAACGGAAATTGTCTTAAGGCCAACACCCATTGTATCACCCCTGCCGGGGCTCTGATAATGTAGCCATATTATCGAGTAGGTGGGGCCCGAAGGCCCCGACCTCTCACAGAACCGTACGTACGGGTCCGTATACGGCTCTTCATGCTAACTTCACCCACTTTTCTGTGGAGAACCAGTGTTCCAGTCCGAGCTTGG
>JACCRY010000255.1 GCA_013813265.1 Parachlamydiaceae bacterium | reverse complement strand
GCAAGTTCGAGTGATTACTTCTCTACGAATAACGGATTCGCAGAGGTAGGATTTGGTATTTATTTATTTATTAATTACCTCACCGTTTTCTGACTTAGCTAAACACACCTACAATTCACGCGAATGTCCAGCTACATGTTGCTCACGATAGCTTCCGTTACTTCTGGACTTATTTTGCGACAGATCCTGGTGTCGATCTCGTAGATCCACTCTTTGTATTGATCAAACTCTTTTCGACTAGATGAACTTTTAATAGCTTCTTCTTTAATGGCTTCCAGCTGTGAAGTACGCCCATCCAGGTGAGTTGTCCAGCGTTCACTTTTGTCAAGCAGCCAAAGCTCAGCTTTACGGGAGAATGCTGATGTTATGATAGCTACAATGGCCACAAAAAACTTAACTGGTACAGAGAGCAGCTGAACAAAAGAGTAGCCGGTAAGCTTTGCATTAATTGCAGAACGCTCGCGTTCCTTCCAATTTTTCGGGAGTACTATTGGCGTCATTATCGCGCGAATTGGCACTTTCAGCACTAGCCTGGCTAAATCACGAATAAATTGGATGGTTCGCAAAACGGGTTGATAAACAGTTTGCTCAACGAGTTCGTTCAACGCATTCAAATGATTTTCTTGATCATTTAAAATTTCAGCAGCTTGCTCTGGGTCATTTTTGTACCAATCAGGGTTACTGATGTAGGTGTCCCATTTAAGATTTTCATTATATGGAATCGACATCTTAGTCCTCTTTAGTTTGATTATGTATAATGACCTCATTTCCATCTTCATCTATCTGAACAGCTACAAAAACACTGTCCGAATTCTGAGTATTAAAGAACTCATTTGCTAATTCAACAACGATTTGTACTCGCTCAAAATTTGGCTTGTAAGTTCCGGAATCACCATTCAAAATGAAAATTTTTCGGGGCTTATCGTACCAGATTTCTCCAGAGCAATAAACATCTTCACCACCAGCTAAAATAGCATGTTTACTTAGAGCCCAATCGGCTGCCTTTTTATGCATCTCGTCACTATCACCATTGGCGCGTACCTTTGCTACGACTAATCTATCGTCCTTGAGGACATAATTAAGGCGTGCCCCTTCAATTGATTTAAGGTGTTTAAAAATTCCATGTGTGCTGAGATTGATTTCGTCTGCTCGCCCCATCATGTGTCGACGCAAGAGGCGTATCATAGGTCCACAGAAAATAATGCTTTTCTTTAATTTGGTAAAAAGGCTTGGGTTTTCTTGTGAAAAAGGGCGTAGCTTTGTTTCATTCTCTCCATCCACCAGCTCTTGAAATGCATCTAAAATCTCTTGTTTCTTGTCGGCTAAATCCAACTCGTACATTGTGTGTCGACCCCAAATACTTGCAACAGCGTCGCCTAAGCAAGAAGGGACAGCGATTGTAATTTTACGATGAGCTAAAATGTCCTCATTTTCTTGCTCCATTATTTTGAAGTCGGCGAGACGCTCGGCCTCTTCTGCTATCAGACGTTTGGCAATTTCCCCACGCGCATTCTTATTTTCTTCGGTATCAGCGTGACGTGCAGCGTGGCGAAGGCGTGTCCCCATGACAGCCGTGTCCACATCCTCAAAGTACTTTTCTAACTTATGCTCTGTTGTATTGAGAATGTCAAAATGGACTTTGTGAGTGTCACCATTCAAGTCTGTGTAAAAAACATTTCGGAATAGAAGATGCTCCATAAGTGTTTCAGGGAAGGTGATTCCATCCATAGATACATTTTCGATAGAGAATCCAGCTTCCTGCAATACTTTGCAGTTGGTGTTGACGCAAGTTTTGTCTGAAGTTCCTTCTAACTTTTCTGCTGCTTCTTTAAATCTTTCCAACGCTTCAGGCGGCAGGTTTTTTGGAACAAGGAATACTCCAGACTGAATTTTACCATTTGTGGCATGAAAACTCATCGGTTCGCGTGAAAGAGATTTTGCATCCACTTTTATTGTTTGGACTGAACCATCTTCTTTCTCTTCAGTTATAAACGTAGCAACGTTTGGCATGCCAAAATTAATTGCAATTATTCCTGGTTTAAAAATATTGGATGCCATGACAGTTTTCATAGCAGGATCGGAAAGTGCTGGAAATTCAGTAATTCCATTAGGGTGGATAACTTCAAATGGTTCACAACCATGCATATAACTCGAAAATAGGTCTGTGGTCAGTGTGTAATCGACCTGCATATAATCTTTTGGGCGCATGGACTCAATGTCATCCACAAAATCTTCACGCGTTACAACCATATCTTGAAACGCACGTACTGCTAGATAAGGAATGAATAAAACGTCTCGCAATGCCTTGCCCGTTTTAAGGTACTCACCTTTTAAAAAGTTAGCTGATTCTATGTGGAAGCCAGAGATCTTGTAGATCCCTGCTTTTGCAAGATCCCAAGTGATGAGTTTAAGGGTGCGACCAGCGAGTATTAATGTAGAGGTGATGGGTCTTATAAGAATAGTTTGAGCGAGGATCGCAAAGAAGTGCACTCGGCTCCGAGGTTCTTTATCGTTAAAATGTTGGATTTGTACAGTTTCTTCTCTTATGGTCGGAAAGTTTGAATTATCTAAAGGTCTAACTTGCATCGTAAACTCCAGTTAAAGTTTATAGAATCATTTTCATAGGACATTAATTATCAATATATTAATGAGTTTAATAATTCGAAAGCTTAGTGTAGAGAAAGTAGTTATTAAGTGGCAACTGGTAATTTTATAAGTATAAATTGTTTTTAGAATTGAGTGTAGCACACTAGGGAGTGTCCCCAAACCTGCAGACAAGGGACCTAAGGGGCTTAAAGGATAATGGGTCTTAAAATTGTGATCTCTCAAATTAGGCAATAATTTGTTTACCTTTGTTCGTCCTTTAGGACCCTTAGGTTCCTGACTGGAGGTTTAATGGCACTTCCTAGTAAAAAATAGGCTATTCGTTTGAACCGTAAATTGCATTCGCTAGTATTATTCTCAGTCGCAATCGACTCATAACAAGATGATGTCTGCAGCCAACTTCATATCTGCTGTTATCAAGATTTCATGAGAGGGTATCTTTAAGCCCTTCAGCAAAAGATCGGCTTGCTCTTCCAGTACATCAAAACAAACTGTCGGGAGTCGGGTCTTTGTGAAGTCGCATACGCGTTAAGCTGAGCGTTATAGAGGTAAGGAGGACGTCCTTACAGGACTCTTAAAGGCACTCATTTAACCAGGCCTCCGTGTCTCGCTAGCGCTCGCGACTGCGGCCTGGGCTATATTATGCCGGTTTTACAGACCTAAGGGACTAGTTATGACCATTTCTTCTGTAATTCCAAGCCTGTAGAGGCCGAAATAACACAGCCCAGGTCGTAAGTCGCGAGCGCTAGCGAGACATGGAGGCTGGTGGAAAGGGTAGCTACTGTTGTCCAGTTGCGATGCGTTGTGAAATGCCCGAAAGGCGGCAATTAGTCCGTTGGACAATGGCACTTAAAGTGGCATCATCTGACCAAAGGCTTAGTTGACGGCGAGCCCTTGTGACAGCAGTATACAGGAGCTCTCGACCAAAACATTCTGCTCCCGGAGGAAGCAGCAAAAGAAGATGGTCAAATTCACTTCCTTGGCTTTTATGCACAGAAAGGCAGTACGCATACTCAAATGGGGGGAGCAGCAATGCAGGAACTCTTTTAACTTCCCCATCTTTCGAGGCAAAAAGCGCATAGTCTCCAGTGCCTATCTCAAAGTCACCTTGATTAGGACGGTAGGATGGTCGGATTAGGACGCCTGTTTCTCCATTAAAAAGCTCTAAACGATAGTCGTTTTTTAGAAGCATGATCGGTGCAATGAAAAGAACCTCTCCAAATGCTTTTTCACTCAAGGATTTTTTCAATTCCTGACCGACAAGACGGTTGATTTCTTCAACTCCAAAAGGACCTTTACGTAGTGGAGACAGCAAGCGAAAGCGATTAAAATGCGCTAATAGGTCTTTGGGATCCAAAGAAGATAGATTATGCATTTTATAGCTTTGAAAAGCGAGAGAGCAAATTTCTTTTGCAGCATTCTTTTCATTTTTGACTATTAGTCGCTGGATCCCTGATTCCTGACTTCCATTTTCGAAAAGACGCAATGTTCCTTCGCTGTTTCCTCGATTAATGGCATCCGCAAGATCTAGAATCCCTTGTAATTCAACCCGCAGACAAGTATTGAGGTAATTAACTCTGCCTTTTACTGAAGGGTTTTTTTCATTTTGCACAAAATCGGCAAAGAGGCTTCCTGATTCTACAGCTGGAAGCTGATGCCCATCACCTAAAAGTATTAGGCGTGCGCCTGGTTTCATTGCAGCAAACAATGCACCCATGAGGCGGACATCGATCATCGATGATTCATCGACAATCACAAGATCGTAAGCCAGAGGTTCTATTTCTTGTGGTGCACCGGATCCACGAATGCTCAGCAAGGCGTGCAGCGTCTTAGCTTGTAATGAGGAGAGCTTATCTATACCTTTAGTAGCATTTAAAAGGCTTTTTTGTAAATTGGAGGCTGCTTTTCCTGTAGGTGCGGCTAGAGCGATTTCAAATTTTTCTTTTTGAAGGTCTGTGAGCGCATCCCAAAGAGTTGAGATTAGGATCCCTGCTGTATAAGTTTTGCCTGTTCCTGGTCCCCCACATATGATTGTCAGAGTGTTTATGCACGCGTTTAAAATTGCTTGAGCTTGTTCCGGAAGTAGGCGATTTTGTTCTTTCAGCTTCTTAACCTTTGTGCCAACTAAATGAATGTCAGGGGTGATTCTAGGGGAATGTGAAATGAATTTATGATAATGTTCAAGCAGGAAAGTCTCATAATACCAATGGCGGTGGAAGTAAAAACGGTTTCCCATACGACACATGGGAGTTTGTACAAGAGAACTCTGTGTTTCATATTGAGTGATTTCTGTGATGATTTTATGGGGAAGTTCATGGGATCCCACAGAGATAAGATTTAAAGCTTGTTGCAAAAGATCCTTAGCAACAGCTTCTTGCATTTCTCCTTTTTCGGCATAACGATTTTCATTCCAGGTGGCAATGGGATCCGGTATGATTTGTTTTCCTTCAATTACAATGCATAGATGCCCGCATCTAGCTGTAAGTGAAAGGTAGCAGATGAGGGCAGCAGCAGATTCCAGTGGCGCCGGATCTCCTTTCAGAAGTTCTTGTGCAAGGCTCAAGTCGATAGAAGAGAGGTATCCATTTACAGTTAATGTTTCAAGTAAAGGCCATTTTGGTGTCATTTGGTCTTGGCCTTTTAGCATATGAAGACTCCGGATGTTCTTTTGTGGTCAGGATCGATTCCCCGTAAAAAAAGATAAATGACACCACCGAAAATTTCTTCAAAGGGCCTATCATCTATGAGCTTTAAATAGAGCTTTAAAGCCCCTTTATAAATCTCAGCTTGCAAAAAGTAATCATGTTCGAGCATCGCTTTTTTCATTCCGTCCTGTTCATAAAAGCTGCTGTCAGGTCCTAGCCAATTGCTCTTCCAATCAAGAATGAAGTATTTGTCTTCATGAATAAATAGGAGGTCAATTACTCCTTTAAGATAGCCGGGCTTTGATTCAAATTCAGAATGGAAAGCCTTTTGGGTAGCGTAGGTGAATTCATGTTCCTTATAACAGTTGGGCTCTTTAATATCTTGAAGGCAAAAGGAATGGCCTTCAGTTGTTAACTTAACAGAAAAGGCGTTGCAGACCATTTCAGAGAGGACGCCCGTCCAATTCTCAAAGGGAGTTTTGTCAGTAAAGCGAATGACAGAGTTAACAAACTCTTGTTTGTTGCCGGATGCAAGATGAAAAGGAATTTTTTCTAAAAGAGTATGGAGGAAAGTGCCTGTTAAACTGCCTGCGGGTAGTGTATGTTGAGTTTGTTCATGCGCTAAAAATTCATTGGGTGCTACAAATTCATTTTGGGTAATCGGAGCAGATGGATGTCCCCTCATAGAAAGAGCTGTAAAGGAGTGCATGTAACGTGGAAATCTTACTATCGCGGCTTTAGTTGGTTCATTTATAGCCGGAATTTCGAGGGGAATAATTTCTGGTGTTAAATGTGTCATTTCCTCTTTTGAAGAGATGGTTATTGCCTGTAACTTCGCAAGCTCCTTTAAGAAGGTGATTGAAGTTTCAAAGTTTAATAGAGGGATTCTATCATAGAGCCTTTCGAATGCAATTTCTGGCTGACCCATAAGTGCAAGGTATAGTTCTATAGGAGAAGCAGTCCCATGTTCGCAATCTTTTTTCTCTTTTGGGAATAGAAGTGGGATGTAGAGGCGTTGTTTGGCCCGCGTAAATGCAACATAGAGTTGCCGAAGTTTTTCTGCATCAATCTCTTGAGCATATTCGATCGCTCGCGGATCTTCCCGTTTCTCGACAACAGTTAATATTGGCGTCGTTTGATTTTGTGCTAGCGGGATGAAGGAAGAAGGTTTTCGTGAACGTCTAAGAATTCCTAAGGCAAAGACAATTTCAAATTCCAATCCTTTACTGGAATGAATGGTTAATATGCGCACCCCCTCCTTTTCCGGATTGCAGCGAAGCTTTAGAGCTTTATCTTTTTCTTGTTCTAGCAGTTTAAATTCTTCAAATGCATCGATGAGCCTATGAGGTGGTAATTTTTCGGATGATTCCTTGTCGATTAACAATTCGGCGATCTGATGAATTCCTTGATAGAGGTCAATTCCGCTTTCTCGCAAAAGTAAATTTTCGGCAACGGTTTTTCCTGATGGAAGCCATGAACTTGCCAGCAATGCACGAAAGCATCCAGAAAAACCAGTTTCACGCCAGATCTTTCGCAAAGCGATCCCTTTAGCTATAAGGGGTTCCAATTTATAAGAATCTTCCAATTCCAGAATATTGGCATGCGACCATGCTAATAAAGGCCCTCCAAGAGCGATCTTTAGGGAGCTTTCATTTTGTGGAACAAGGAGTGCTTGAAGAAGTTCGCGCAGAGAAGAAAAGGCAAGAGTTTCGCTCAGTCCTTCGGAATGTTGTGCAATAGCAGGAATATTTAGCGTCTTTAAATATTGGGTCAAACGCATCGCTTGAAAGCGATCAGCTACAAGCACTGCGCAGTTGTCAAAGGGAACTCCTGCAGAGTTCAAGGTGCGAAGCTCCTTACCTATAAAGGGTAGAAAATATTTTTCTTCACAATCTGCAAGTTTTTCACTTTTTCCCCCCTCTTTTTCTTCATAAGGAAAAAAGTGGATCGCCCCACGATTATCACCCAGAATTTTGGGCTCTACAAGTCCTCCGCTTTCTACGGGCTGGTAGGGCAGAGTTGATTGAGTGCGGGGCAATGTGATCAGTCCAGGAGCAGTGGCAGGTGAAAAGAGAGCATTTAAAGCTTCAATAAAAGGTTTTGTCGAACGGTAGTTAATACCAAGAGTCGCTTTGCTTTCAGGGCCCAGAATTTTTCCCGCAGCTAGATATGTGTAGATGTCGGCTTGACGAAAACCGTAAATAGATTGCTTGGGATCTCCCACTAAATAAAGTCGACCATGTTCTCCTGAATCCGGCAGAAAAATTTTCTTGAAAATTTCCCATTGTATTGGATCAGTGTCTTGAAATTCGTCGATGATGGCCATTGTAAATCGTCGTCGTACCTTGGCAGCAAACTCCTGTTGCTGCGCCGCTTTGTACATATTTGTTAAGAGATCGTCATAGCCAAAAATTTCTTTTTGATCTAGGTAAGCTTTAATAAGTTCTTTACATTTACAGGCAAGAGTGCAAAGGATGTAATCCGGATTTCTAGCAGCATTTACAGCAGGACAAAGCAGAATATTTATCTGAGTAACTAGGCTAGGGCAACGAAGTTTTTCACGTTCAGGTGGTTGTTTTTTTTTGCCTAAATTGTCTGGGTTGAGTGCTTCGACTAAGTAAAGGCCATCGGCCACTAAATCATCGAAATCTGTAAGGTTCCATCGGTCTTTTGAAAAGAGAGCTGCAAATCTTTTAACTTTTGCACAATTCTCTTCCTTTGGTTTTTTTTGCAAATCGCAGATACCTGTGTATGCCGAAGCTTGCAATTCGAAGTCTTCAAGAATGTCTTCTTCGGTTACGCCTATCTGTTGCTTTAGAGAAATCATCCCTTTGCAAAATTGTTGAAAGAGATCTTCCAAAGGGGTGACAGAAGCGATCTCAATACCACGGGTAACTAAAGAAAATAGCTCGCGTTCTAAACCTTCGAATCCAAGAACATGTGAAAGTAATCTTTGTAGTTGTCCTTGCGAAATGAGTTTTTCGTGCAATTCTAATCTAAAAAAATCTTTAATAAGGCGATAAACGAGTTGGGGTGAAATGCCCTCTTCATTTTGGCCAAGCGACGCACCAAGATCGCCTTCAAAAAGATATTCTTTTAGCATTCGATGACAAAATCCATGAATAGTAAAAATGGGGGCTTGTTCGAAGTTGGCCAATGCTAGTTCAAGTTTTTGTTTGGCGTAGATAATGCTATCTTCACCGTTCTCGCAGAGAGCTTTCAAATAGTCAGGAAAAGAGGATTCTTCAACTTTTTGACTACGGAGCATCAAAAGTGTTTTATGAATATTTCGGCGTATGCGCTCTTTTAGATCAGAAGTCGCAGCTTTTGTGAAGGTGACGATTAAAAGGGCGTCTAAAGTGCAAGGCAATTTTTCATCAATTAAGAGTCGAACAACGCTGTTTTCGATCGAGTAGGTTTTACCTGTCCCTGCCGAGGCTTCCAAAATGTAGCTCGAATGGATATTTTGAGTGTGTTCTAAAACATTGAATGGCTTTGCCATTTTGGAATTCTGCCTTATAGAGTAAAACAATCTGGACGTTAGACAATATTGCCATGGTCCAACCCCCTTAACAGATATTCTATATCTTTTGATAGGCTGGAGCAGGGCGATATGTTATTCAAACTCCAGTTAAGTCTAGGTGAGACACGCATTTTCGACCATCTATTTATGTTTGTTAATCTTTGTATTGCGATAAAAATACCGGCTATGAGATACTGTTGTTTTAATAGACCGTTTCAGAGTTTTAGGAGAACAGATGGCTCGTTATACAGGTAAAAAAAACCGCATTGCCCGCCGCTTTGGCGTTAACATTTTTGGGCGCGCGCGCAATCCGTTATTACGGAAACAAAATCCACCAGGTGTGCATGGCGCACGTCGTCGTAAAAAGTCAGATTACGGGATTGCTCTAGAAGAAAAGCAAAAGCTTAAAGCTATCTATGGTATGCTCACTGAAAAGCAATTAGTTCGCTACTATAAGCAATCTGTTAAATCAGCAGATAACACCGCACAACATTTTGTGCAACTTCTTGAGTGCCGTTTGGACAACATTGTTTATCGCTTGAAACTAGCCCCTACAATTTTTGGTGCCCACCAACTCGTTTCTCATGGACACGTAGAAGTTGATGGCAAGAAAGTTGACCGTCGCTCTTTCCAAGTTAAGCCAGGAATGGTTATTTCGATTCGTGAAAAATCACGTTCAATGGAAATCACGAAGCACTCCCTTGAGAGTTCAATGAGAAGTGTTCCTGAGTATCTTTCTGTTGCACCAGAAAATTTTTCGGGTCAACTCCTTGCGCTTCCAATGGCAGAGCAAATGCCATGGCCGCTAGAACTTAATTTGCCTGCAATTTGTGACTTCCTTGCACACACTACCTAAGTCATAACGCAAATTTTTGTCAATTTGAACGCAAAGGGAAACCTTTGCGTTTTTTTTGCTCACTATTTTTCTTAACAATGCATGTGCTTTTAATAATAGTGACAGGGGTCGATTGTCCCCACGTTCTGCTATCGCTCCACGGGCTATAATCTTTAAACCGCTCCCGTGTAAGCGTCAATTATGCCCATAAGAGTTCATAATGAACTTTGCGGTCTTTGCGCCTTTTGTTGCTTCTTTGCGTTAAAAAAACAATCTATTTCACCACAAGATAGCTTTAGAGGATTAAACTATGCTCAAGAAGTTTCATCAAGCAGATTTTCCAGAATCTAAATAATTTTTTTTTAACGCAAAGAAGCAGCAAAATATTAGCCCCGCGTAGAGCGATAGCGACGTGTTGGTTGTGGGGGGCGCCAAGTTGCAGAGCCGCGGTACCTGGCGACAGAAGCACATGACTAAATAACGTTTACATGAATAGCATAATGGGTGTGCCTGATTTAGGTTGCTCGCACTAGGCAGTAAATTTGACGCCACGCTTTAAATTAAGCTAACACCTTCACCACCTCGGCATCGAATGCTAGTTACAGTTTAATCGGCACCCTTAATCTCTGTAGCCGGTGTTTCAATTACAGGCTGAACAGGTTCATTTTTTGTGCGGAGTGAAGTATAAAAGTATATTCCGAGTAGCAATAAAAATAGAATTACAACATAAAACAAAAATTTAGCAATGTGGGCAACAACATTTGCAATCCCAAAGCCTAAAACTCCCGCAATAATAGCAATGACCAATAAAACAAATGCCATACTAATCATGTAGACCTCTTATTTTGGTTTTTCTTATTCGTTGAGCCACCTGAGCTCATAGGTTATAAAAAAAATAGTATTGCTTGCTCTTGCTTCATCTTATTTAAATATATTCTGTACTTAGAGATTGGTCAATGAAAAATGCACATTTCACAATTTTTTCGTGATTCTTTGTTTTTTTAGCTGCCTACGCGTGCAAAAATAAGGCCAGCTCCTTTACCCCTTTTCTGTTTCCGGATAATAAATAGTTTTATATACTTCCAAAAAACTGCCTCCTACAACTTCTTGACTGTAAGGCCTTCAAATGAAAAAAGCTATCTCACACGTTCCGACTTCATTTTCTTCTTCAGCTTCTAGTTTGATTCCTAGTCTTGGAATTGGCATAGGGTTGAGAATACCGCATTACGAAGACATTTTCCGCGAAAAGTCTTCAATCGATTGGTTTGAAATTATAAGCGAAAATTTCATGGTCGATGGTGGTAAGCCCATTGAAAATTTAGAACGCATTATGGCCCTTTATCCAGTCGTTATGCATGGTGTAACTCTTTCCATCGGAGGATCGGCAGAGCTGGATTGGGATTACTTGAAAAAGCTGAAAGCGCTAGCACGCAAAACAAAGACACCTTGGGTGTCTGACCACCTTTGCTGGGGGCAGCTGCCTGGAGCTCATTTTCACGATCTTTTGCCTTTACCGTACACCAAAGACGTCATTAATTACGTGGCTGAAAGAGCACGCATTGTTCAAGATTATCTTGAAGTTCCATTTGCGTTAGAAAACCTCTCTTCATATGTAGCATTCCAAGCTGACGAGATGCCTGAATGGGACTTCTATTCAGCTATAGTTGAAAAAGCAGGCATCTACATGATGCTTGATGTCAACAACATCTATGTTTCAAGTAGGAATCATGGATATGATCCAAAGGAATACTACCAAAATATTCCTTTGGAGCGTGTACTGCAAATTCACTTGGCCGGCCATAAAGTTAATGAAGGTTATTTGCTCGATACACATGACAATTACGTTTGCGACGACGTGTGGCAAATTTATGGCGAAGTCTATCCTAAGACAAAAAACGCCTCCACTTTATTAGAGTGGGATGATAATTTTATTAGTTTTAAGGAAACTTGCGAAGAGGCGTTAAAGGCCAAAAAATTTCAGCAAAGTTGCTGTTTTGTAGAGGCCGCTGTGGACTTGTCTGAAGGCCAAATAGAGGTTACAGCATGAGCTTTGATAAATCTTCTCCAAAGTCCCTGAAGCAAAATCAGCTTTGGTTTGCCAGTGTGATCACGCAGCCAATTGATCCTCAGAGCCGTATTCCCCATTTAGCTCCTTCGGGATTGCCAATTGAAAATGAAGCCTGTCTTTACATAAAACCAAGCCCAACGTTGCGGCCTGCTCAGCGGATTGAAATATACAGCCAGCAATACTGGTGGCGTCTACTTAATACATTGCATGAAATCTATCCATTAGTTACGCGACTTTTTGGTTATTATGACTTCAATCAAGAAATTGGCATTCCGTATCTATCAAAATATCCGCCTACGCATTGGTCACTTAGCCTTTTAGGACAGCATCTTTCGCAATGGATTCAAGATGAATATTTAAAGAATGATAAAAAGCTTGTCTTCAATGCTGCAGAGCTTGATTGGGCCTACCATGAAAGCTTTTTGGAAAAAGTGTTAAAGCCTTTAGCTTTAGAAGATCTTCCTAATCCAGAAGATTTTTCCTATTTATTGACAGTGCCTCTATACTTGCAGCCTGGTATTCGTTTTTTTCAATTTGAATATGATCTATTTGATTTTCGTAGAGAATTTCTTCATGAATCTCCCGACTATTGGTTGGACCACGATTTTCCGGTTCTTAAAGCTGTTGACTCACCTGTAATCCTTTTTCAGGGACCCCAAGGCAATATGTCTTGGGAAACTTTAACCTCAGCAGAAATGCATCTCCTTACGCATTTTAAAAACGGATCAACGATTGAAAAAGCGTGTGAGTGGCTTGGAGAGGCCGACGAAGAAGCTGTGGAAGAAGCGGAGCAAAATCTTCATCTTTGGATACAGAACTGGATTTTGAAGAAGTGGCTTTCTACAACCCCGAAGTAGCACATGGATTAAACAACACCTAAGTTTGCGTAGGTTTATTTAAAAGGAGGGAAGCCCTTAATACAAGCTTTTTATGATCATATAAGCTGAAGCATCGTTTAAGACAGGTAAATGTGTTCTGATTCTAGATTCAAAATGAGAAATTTATATAAGGTTAGAAAGATAATCTCTCAAGGACATACATTGGAAATGTGATTAAATTACACTTTTATCATACCAAGAGGCCTCTTTTTTGGCTCATCAGCAATCGATCGTTCATTACCCCTTGCAGATAAGTCAGATGATTCCAATAATATTTCTTTTATTTCGACCACCGTTTCATAGAAGCTTCCAAGGATTTTACTTAATAATTCTGAACTTCCTCCTTCGATTGGAGTTGTATAACAAAAAATTAACATACCTTCACCAGGGATAGCCGCAATTGCACCACCTCTTGTCAAAGTTTGGAAAGCGTTGAGCTCTAATGCTTTAGCCATGAGTAAAACGGAGCCATCAACATCATCTTTTGGAAAAGGGACTAATGGACTGTAAATATGGAGCATAGGAAAATCATGTGAAACTTCTAAAATAATGACTGTATCTTCTCCTATCTGAAAGGAACAAATCCCTTCACTGTCCAAATTAAGCTCTAATTTTAATATTACGGAAAGATCCTTTATCCAAGATTTAACGGTATCCACTTCCTCTGTAAATTCCATGTGTAACTCCTATGACGAATAGCATTTTTGGGTCTTTCATTTAACTAAACTTTTTATTTTTTGCTCTCTTTTCAGAAGACGAACAGAATCTGAAACTTCTAGAATATGATATTTGAGGCAACTTAATTAGAAGGCATTATACTTTAATTAAAAAGAAACACGGCGAAAAGCTATTTGAAGCTATTTATCATCATCAATTTTTGAGAGAGGTATATAAAGTGGCGCTGCGGTTTAACTAGTACTCAAAAGTAGATCCAAAATAGTTGTAACCGTCTTTTATCCCTCTTCAATCGCAATTATTTGCGCCTACATTCATGTATTTGATAAATAATTCACGATAAAAGTGAGGGCAAAATCCAGGTACATTTATGTGTCAAAATGTATTTGACACATGTAAGGGGCGTCAAACTATTTTGCTTGCTTCTTCTCTTGCTTCTTCACCTTTTTTTCTTTAGGGGACAGTGTAGCTTTCTTTTTTTCATCTTTACGATGCTTGACGACTTCTTTAGTCATTGGAACCTCCTAATGTGCAAATAAAATTTCTTTTTCTGTGCAGATCGTAGCATATTTTATAGCTGATTACAAGAAGAATTCATCCCTAAATTGTTGACCGAAATTTTTTAACATTTTGATGTAAAATATTGACTGTAATATCTTTTGCCAGTATAGTTCGCATTAACAATGTCCTGAATTTTAGAAAAAGGACAATAAAAAAACAGTTTTTCAAAAAGGATTTATTATGAGTTTTATAAGTAATGACTTTGTGGCTAAGGTCCGTAGAGATGTAGTTGAGCTTGTAGAGAATTGCGGAGCGTCTGCTATTGGAGGTGCTGTTCTTGCATTAGCGGCCACAGCCTTAAAAATCACAATATTTGCTGCAAACCCCCTGGGTGCTGCTGTGCTTTGTGCTACAGTAGCTTTGGGTACTGGTTTGACAGGTAAAATTATGAACCATCTGCGTTTAGATGAGAATGATCCTGCTAAGGGAGAGACAAACCGTCACCTTAACAAGTTAATTGAAAAAATTTGTTTTGGTGTGCAGATGGCAATATGGTTAACAGCCGCATCGTTTGCAGCATCTTACATGGGTGTCCCTTTGATCGCCGGAACATTTATTGTTTTAGGGGCAATGATTCCAGTGGAAATTATCAGAGCTGGCGTAAGTTGGTACAATTCTCGTAAACCTGAAGAGTCAGTAGTCAACGTCAATGTAAATGAAAATGCCGATGTGCAAGAACAAACAATTATCGACCTTGATGCTGATCTTGGTGCTAAGCACAATATCGATCCACAGCATGGGTCTCCAAGCATGTCGTCCAATTACAATCGTCATGATGTTACAAATCTACAGGGTCGTCATTCAAATCTATAAATGTAATGTTCACTTAAGGTGTCGAAAAGAGACAATCAACGCATAAAGCTTGGTAACAATTGCGTATTACATACTACCCAAGCATGTATATTTACGTGAACGAATTCTTCTGAATTCGTTCACGTACTAGTCTCTCATTTCGATAAGCCTTTCCTAAAATCAATAGTTTTTCATTAATTTCATTCAAAATAATCCCAGAAAAGTCTAATCTGCAAGGAAGATTTTTTTGAACTTCAAACATACAAGGAAAACAAATGAAATTGGTCGCAAAATTATTTCTTTTAGCCGCACTGTCGATGAGTGTTATGGCTCCTCAGTCAAATTTAGAGGCTTATGGGTATCAGCCAGATAGCCAGGGATATGCATATGCAGATTCAGCTGAGACTGTTTCAAATGCCCCTTTAGCCCCATTGGTGGTGGTTGGGATTGCCGTTGCAATTGGAGCGATTCTCTATGTCAGCCAACACGGCAACTCAAGTGGCCACCATCATCATCATCGTGAGCCTCACCACCATCACACTCACTGCCACAACTAGAGGTCATGATGTCAAGGAATATTCTTAAACAGTTTTTTTTATCTGTAATTTTTCTTTTAGCTGTATCGAATAGCATTGAAGCATATGCTTCTGAACAGGTTTCAGAAAGTGCAGAACCTTCAGAAATTGTGCGCATTGTCCCTCCTCCTGGGTGGCAGATGGCTGACGAAAAAACATTGTCTAAAAATGTTAAACTTATGGTCGTAGGAAAAGGAAAGGGGCAGTTTCCTCCTTCCATTAACTTGGCTACTGAATCTTTTAAAGGGACACTCAAAGATTACCTTAAGCTCGTAAAGTCTATAAATGCAGCCAAAGGTGTAGAATGGAAAGATTTGGGTAAAATTAAAACGGAAGCCGGAGAAGGAAATCTTTCCCAAGTGGACACTAAAATGCAATGGGGTGATGTACGGATGCTGCACACAATTCTTGTTCGTAAGGGCACAGTATATATTGTAACAGCAGCTGCGTTAAAAGAAGAATTTCCCCCTTTGTATCAGCCGTTCTTTAATTCAATGCGTTCTTTAAGCATCGATGAAGAGGCGTCCTCAGTGGCGAAAAAAGAAATTTGAATTATTTTGATGAAATGATGTAAAAAGATTTGCAGAAAATTGTGCAATGTGAAATAAAAGCATTAAACCTCTCACACAACCGAGTAGCCATCTATAAGGAGACACTCATGAGTAAACTTAAAAAAATTGTCCTGCTATTGACTTTGGCTGTTATGGCTTCCGGGTCAGTTAGTAATGATCTCGTCGCTCAAGATTACGTAACTGATGTCGGTGGATGCGGATATCAGGAGTCTTATGACACACCTTCATTGACGCCGTATATTGCTCTTGGTACTGTTGTAATCATCGCAATTGTAGTTTTAGCAGTACGACATCACCACCATCATAACAACAACAATAACCACTCCCACTGTCACTGATAAGAAGAAGAGTACCCATGCAATTTAGATTGAAAGCTTCCTTGATAAAGGCAGCTAAAGATGGGGCTCTTTTGTCCCTCTTTATGATTTTTATGATTTCCTGCTCTGGGACAAGCACAAACTGGCAGGGAGAGTCGGCTATAGGCTCTCCCACCTCTTTAAATTCTTCTAGGTTGTATCTTGCCCCTACAAATGAATTTTCTGGCTTAGAGCTTGAATTTGTACAGATGCGAGATGGGCTGAGGTTGTATTTAAACGTTTACGGTTTAGAAATACCTCCGGATGCAGAAGATTCATGCACCTCGCGTGTTTATTTCTCCTTTAAAGATCACGCTTATCATTGCGCTGCTGCTCGTTTTCTTGGTGGACAACGTTTACTGATTCCTGAATATGTTCAACTAGAAATGGTTGAATATTTGCAGGCTGGACAGAGCGTCTTCATTCAAGTTGGTCGCTATCAAGCAAACGTGTATCCAGAACAATTTGTAAGCCTTTTTCAGGCTATGATTGGGGCACGTTTATAAACGTCCCCTTAGTCCTATCCAATTTGCTACCGAAAAAGGCTCTTATAGCGTTCAACAAAAGGGCAACCCTCGCAACTTGCTTCAAAATGTGAGCAGAAGTCGTAATGTAGTTGATAAGCTCCTTGCTCTGTGTAGGCATTTTTTAAAATTGACCCTTTTTTTGAATTTCCAAAAAATCGATGTGTTAGATATTTACTTTTCCCTGATTTAGCTGATGGCAATGTTCGATACATTTGTTGGAATGCAGCCATCTCATCTGGATGACCGCGCTGCAATATTTTCTCTTCCGCAAAAGGTAAGAAGAGGTTAATGACAATCGTTTGCTTAAGGTCTTCACCTATAAGTGAAAGAGGTAGAAGAGTTGTATGATCTTCGAACAGATAATGATTGTTCCAGTAATCGTCTTTATAGCCGGGCAGCCAGCTTTTATATATTTCTAAAAGCGACTTCCATTTTTTTTGTGCAAAACATGATTTCCATTGTAAACTCCATTCAGCATCAATTTTTGTCAGTAGAGGGGGAATCGTCACGTCATAATAAAGTTTGGACAAACTGACTAGTCGTCTGACAGGATGATTGAGAGGGCGGATTTGATTAAGGTGCAGGGCAATGGGCTTTTCTGATGGAAGGCAGCTGTATAATTCTCTGAGTAATCGAAATTTAGAACTTTTCCCCCATTTTGTTTCGTAAGAGGCTGAAAAGAAACCGGTTTTTCCCAAAAGCCATGCTAATGTCTCTTCTTCTGTATCAAATTGCTGCTCTTGAAGAGCAAGAAAAAGTTCCAGGAACTGATCAGTGTTGCTTTTATAGCCAAGAGCCATAGCGATCCCTGCTCCAACATAACATTTAGGATCTTCAACACGATGCTTTAGAAAATTCCTTTTTTGTGTGAGACGCCAGTCTGCTGCTCGCTCAAAAAGCTTTTGAATGGCATCTGCAGATAATTCTCGAAAGAGTTCAATTGCGCAGCGTCCGCTGCCTATGAACTTTTTATAGGGATAGAGATCAAGGTCGATGAGTTGGTTGAGGCGGGGCAATGGGATTGTTAAGTAGTTTTCCAGATGAGTTTGTAAAATTGTGCTTCCGTTGGAAGTGAAAATTCCGACTGGTTTTCGGGAATTCCAAAATGAAATATGAAGAATAACATGGTTATATTTGGGATCAATATGATGCTGGTGTTGCTGCCAACAGCTATCTGTCAGATGAATTTCAATGTCCCCAAAAAATTCGACATTTCCAATTTTTAGATGGGCTTTTAAGAAGTCAGGGCCGGCATTGATGTTCCAAATTCCACTAGAAAGGACCTTTATTGGTTCACCTGCTGCAGTTTTTAGTCCTTTGAAGTACTTCTGTTCAAACCACATTGCCTGGACATGTCTTTCCGTAAGAAAGCTGAAATTTTGTTTATTTTCGGCAGCAAGTTGAGAGAAAGGCATCAGGAGTTTGCTATAGCGGCTAACCATCCTCAGATCCTGGGTGATTTTTAACAAGAATGCATTGCTTTTATAGCATAAACTTAAATTGGGAAACAAGTGGATATGGTCTTGAACTCATAGCACAGATTCAACGCAAAGGCGAAAAGATACAAAGGCGCAAAAAGAACAGCAGAACAGCAAAGAACAAAAAAGTATGAGAAAGTATAAGATTGTAGATCTATGCAACTTCGAATTAGTTATTTTTTAAAATAATTAAACAGAAGTTTTGTTGATCCTGAGTGCATTTTATTTCGTGAGCTTTTGACCCTGTTGTTTTCTTTGTTCCTTTGCGGCTTTGGATATGCCAGGCATATCACATTAATCCATCAAACTGAAAGGAGTTTGAAATGTAAATTACACGTTCTACATTTAGCTGCGCGTGGCGTAGAAGGGTAACTAACTACGTGAAACACTGCGGTC
>JACCRY010000200.1 GCA_013813265.1 Parachlamydiaceae bacterium | reverse complement strand
AGCCTCTCTTTTGCTTTGCGGTTAATTGAGAGGCTTTTTTATTCTATTTTTTCTTTTTTATCAAGGCTTTTCCGTGAGGAGTCTTTGCTTAGCTTGATGCCTATGCGGTAGCCGGCGAAAGAAGCACGTGCTCAGAAGTAAGTGGACGTTGGATTAACATCGATGGCAATTTGCACATCTTTCGGCAGCTTAATAGCTTGGACCATCGCTTCAAGAGCTCTCCCAACCGGATAGACACTCGGTCCCCGTACTAAAAATTGAAAACGATAACGATTTTTGATTTTTGTATAGCCGCAAGGGACTGTGGGATTGGTCTCAAAAGTTTCGGGCAGCAAAGTCACAAGCTTTCCTCGCATATGTTCTGCAAAACTGAGCACTAATGCTTCATCCAAACCTGAAAACCCTACTTTGACCATCTGGGAAAAAGGAGGATAATTGAAAAGTTTGCGTACGGCAATTTCTTCTTCATAAAAGCTACAGAAATCCGTTTTAGAAGCGTAGAGAATCGTCTGATTTTCTGGCATGCATGTTTGAATCAGTACCTCGCCTTCCATTGTTCCGCGTCCGGATCTTCCTGAAACTTGTGTGATCAGTTGAAACGCCATTTCGGAAGCACGGAAATCGGGCAAATTTAATGTTGTATCGCTATTTAAAACAGCAACTAAAGTTACTTGAGGTAAATGAAGCCCTTTAGCGATCATTTGAGTGCCAATTAGTACATCGGCTTTGCCTGTAGCAAATTCCCGCAATAATTGCTGATGGCTGCCTTTATGGCGAGTGGTGTCAGCATCAATTCTTAATGTGCGAATGTCTGGAAAAATCGCATGTAGAGATTTTTCGATCTGTTCCGTGCCAACTCCTTTAAATTTTAAAGGGTCTTCTCTCTTACATGATGGGCAAGTTTTTGGCGGTGGCGCAATCTCATAATTGCAAAGATGGCAGCGTAAAGCGCTATCTCCTTTATGAAAGGTTAAGGCAAGGTCACATTGCGTACAACGTACAGCAACCCCACAGCCCTGACAAAGCAACGAAGTGTGGTATCCGCGGCGATTAAGAAAAAGAATTGTCTGTTCGCCGGCAGCTTGCCTCTTTTTAATTCCAGAAAGAAGGGCATCAGAAAAGTTTGTAAAACCTTTTGCTTTTGCATACTCACTCTTCATTTCAATAATTTTGACGGAAGGCATTGATGCCGAAGCAGCTCGTTTCAGCAAAGAATTCAATTGATATTTTCCTGATTTTGCGTTGTAGTAGCTTTCAAGGCTAGGTGTTGCACTTCCAAGGATCACGGTGCTTTGAGTGAGTTTCCCACGCATGACTGCCATGTCACGTGCGTGGTAGCATGGAGCTTCTTCACTTTGTTTATAAGAGCTTTCGTGCTCTTCATCGACAATAATCAGTCCCAAATTGACTGTAGGACTGAAAACTGCTGAGCGGGCTCCAATGACAATTTTGGCTTCACCCCTTTGAATTTTATGCCATTCATCGAATCGTTCACCTTGGCTCAGACGATGGTGCAGAATGGCAATATTCCCTTCAAAACGGGAACGGAAGCGCTCGATTGTTTGGCCTGTTAAAGCAATTTCCGGCACAAGCATGATGCTGCTTTTGTTTTTTTGCAAAGTGCGCTCAATTGCTTGTAGATAAATTTCAGTTTTTCCACTCCCTGTAACACCATGGACAAGATGGGTGACAAAAAGTTCACTATCAATGCTTTTGGCAATCAAGTCAAAAGCCTCTTTTTGTTCTTCATTTAATTTTTTTGGTTTACTCTTAAAGTACTCTTGATTGTCCAGAGGGGAACGGTCGATCTGCAGTGGAGCAAGGTTTAGAAATCCTTTTTTTACCAAAGTATCGATTGGGCTCTTAGACCCTTGTGTGGATTCTAAAAGTTCAGAAAGAAATATTCCTTTTGTAACTTGAAGCATAACGTCTAAAACTTTTACTTGTGCTGCTTGAGTACTTCGAATTTTACAGCAATAATCGGCAATTTGATCGCGCGTTTTATTGCGGGTAACATAAAGTTGTTCTTTAATTGATGTCGTACCGCGAAGGCTTGAAGGGACCATGACTTTAAAAATTTGACGAAGAGGAGCACAGTAGTAGCGTGCCATCCAAAGCGCAAGCTGAAAAAGATCCTGAGTAATGAGCTCCACGCTGGAAAGAATTTGATGGATGGGCTTAACGGGTGTGAAGTCAGGCTTTTCTTTAAGAGCAATCACATAGCCATTTTGTAGCTTGCCTCGAAGGGGGACCTCAACGCGCATGCCGGGTTGTAAGGTAGCAATCAGTTCATCCGGAACCCCGTAATCAAGGGTTTTATCTATGGAGAGCTCCAAAACAACTGCAGCAAATTGACGATAGGTCTTTACCATTTAGTATTATTTGCTCCCCAAGCAATGACAAAGAGATTTCCAGAGGGAGGACTTTAGGGCTGGCTGTTCCATATAGAGCGAAAGGTCAGCTAACAAGAAAAGAGGTACGCGGGCGAGGGTGTGTTTGCCTGTCGATTCTTCGCGGTAGTGCTTCAGAAGCTCAGGGAGGGTGTGAAGGCTGGTATTACTAGAAATGACAAGGCGTAGGGTGTTTGCATTAAGCAAATCCTCCCATCCTTTTTCTTCTTCAACTTTATAAGCATAAATAATTTTTGCAGAGGCAAGGCGTTGGTCGATTGCTTGGGCAATATTGGCTAAAAACTGTTGTTCTTTAGTGAGATTGCTAAAAGAAAGTAGAAGAACTTGCGCAGCAGGAGCCTTCCAGCGCAATGCTATCGCTTTAGCTTCACTATCATCTGGAATAGAATCACTTAAGGGGATAGTGGGAAGCTTTTCTTTAAAAAACGTTAGCATATCTGTAAAATTGGTCGAACCGGTTGGCTGCAATGTCTCGCGTAAAAATTGCTTTTGTTCCAGATGCGTTTTAGGACGTATTACTGTTTCCATTACAGGAGGAGGGGTGGGCTCTGTTTTTCCAGGTAGAGGAGGAGTAGGTTGAGAAGGAGGAGGTGAGGGGGGAATAGGTTGGGTAGGTGAAGGTGCTGTCGGTGGGGTTGGATTAGGCTGAGGGGACACCAGGGTTCTTTCAAAACTTCTCTGTTCAGTTTTTGATGTTGCTAGAGCTGCAAGTATTGATCTAGGAGATTGAGCTCCTTGCAACGTCGAAATAATTTTAGACGGTGCGTTTTTGACTTTTTGGGCGCTCTTAAATGCCTGTTTAGCAAAATAATCATAGGTGTCTTTATCGGTCGTAATCCATATGTTTTTTGAATATTCTTGAAGCAGAAACGATCGTAAAGTATGAGCCAAGTTTTTATGTTTTTCGATTGTATTCATAAATAAACCTCCAACTGGCATAACATAGAAGATTAGACGAGGACGAACAGTCCTTAGAGTTTCCAATCATAGCAAAAGAAAAGGAATAGAGAAACAAAGAAACGCAGCTACTTATCAGCGTTCTCCTAAGAGGACTAAAAAATAACTGCGTTTCTTACGCATTCTTACAACTCAAGCTTATTTGGAAGCTTTATGTGTAGGATTTTTACTAGGCGATGGATTTTGTTTTTGTGGTTGAGCAGGTTTTTGATGCTCTTGAGTCTTGTTTGGATTTTGTGTGTTTTTTTCCATAATAATTCTCCTTACAAAAAGTTAGGGTTCTTCTGGTCACATTTAAGATGTCACATATGTCGATAATCCATGTCAATAAAAAAATGTTAAAAGATAGAAAATATGAGACTAGAATTAATTTTATATTGATGTGCTGCGGCTCAAGTAGTTGAGACATCTTTATGAATGATTTGCCGAATACCTCTCACAATTAGGTAAAAAATCGTTTTGATAAAATGCAAATAAGTTGGGGAGGGATTCGTTCATACATTCGACAACCTGCTCATGGTTGAGTTTATAGGTATGAATTAACATTAATATGGCTTGTGGGACTCTGACTAAGTATTCTGCAGCATGTTGATTTTCTGGATAGTGGGTCGGAACGGTCAAAAATATTTTTTTTAAAATAGGCGCAAATAAATTGGTGGAGCTAGGTAAGTTTTTAATGTCTGTTTCAACTGCATGATAAAAGGGGCTCTCAGAATCTGAAGGAACAAGATTACTTGTTTGATAAATAAGATCTTCACATTTGTGGGCCATCTCATGGATAAATGTACCTCCGGCTTCATCTCCATGCAAGTTTTTGAGATAAATAAAAATTTCACTTTTTGTGTCTGAATTGTAACGACCGCAATGATTTTCTTTTTCACTCGAAAAAATGATCGAAAACTCATTGCTTTTTGCATAGGCGCAAACAGCCTTCCAAATAGGCAAGTATAAATTTGCAGCTTCCCCAAGTTCAGGATTGGTAAAATACTTTTTAAATATTTGCTTTATTTCGTCAGAAGCATTTGTTTCTACAAAGAAATTAATCGTATCGATAGCAGTCACTGCTGATTTGATTTTACAAACAGAAGCCTCTGCTACTGAAGGCAAGGAAAAAAAGCCTGTAGAGGATTTCGAATCGAAATTAGAAACAGTTAAAACATTACGATCGAAACCCATTTTATAATCTAATGGTTTTGGTGGAGAGCGTTTGACAATTACTTCCAAACATTCAAATCTTTTCAAATCCGCTGCTAGTAAAAAAGGGCTTAACGGCTCAGCCTCAGACCAATTTCTGAAATAAGGGTTGATTGAACGTAAATAAGGATCTCCCCCAGCTTTTAACAAAATATCTAAAATTAATGGATAATCTTTTTGCACGGCTAGGTAACATGGAGTAATTTGTATTCCATGGAATGCCTCAATGGAAAAGGAATTTATAAAGGAAATTGCATCTTTATTTTTGGCTAATTCTATCACCATTGTTCTTGCTCCCATTGCAACGGCACGGTGAATAATTTTTTGCTTAAAATTATTTTGGCGATTTAAATCGGAAGCGGGCAAAAGTTTCCAAGCCCAATCTAAATTTTTTTTTGCAAGACATGCCATAATAGCGTGATTGTCGTGCATATCTACACCCTGATTGACATTGCTTCCTGCCTCCAATAAGGCATTAAATATTTCGTTGTCTTTTGTTGAGGGTGGGAATTCCGCTGAACTGATGCACTCCCCTAATGCAGTGTCACCAAATCTATTTGTTGCGTTTAAATCGGCTTCGTTTTTAATAAGAGATTTCACGATCCCTATATTTTTTTCCCTGCATGCTATAAATAATGCAGTTAATTCAGAGTCATAAGTTTTCAAATTAAGGAATGACTTGAAAAAGGCCATGTGTTTCAAGGCGAAGTCAGGGGATTTCATTATAATTGAAGTAAGCAAGGTTCCATTTTCATCTTCAGAAACAATTTTTTCGATTTTTTTAAGACTCTTTTCTAATTGTTCTCGTTCAATAATCGTTGTTACTGACTCGATTTTTTTTCTAAATTATGTAAAAATAGATCAAGCTTTTTTATTTTACATTCAGCAAAACTTTCTTCAAGTGTAGCTAAAGGATTTAAAGGTATATTTTTTTGTATTGTATTCACATTAACCCTTTTGTTATTTAATGATTTATTATATCATCATTTTAATTTGTCTATATGTTTTTTTGAGATTTCATATTTCCTGTATTATAATTTATTTAGTCAATAAAGGATTAGGATCGAATGAAAGTTAAAAAATATTTGCTGCGATTTTCCCAATAAAGCCAAAAAGAGTAGAATGAAATGAAATGCAATAAATATCAAAATTGAGAAAAAATGCTTAAAGGAACACTTTACGCTTTAGCAGCATGTTTTTTGTGGGGATTGATTTTTGTCGTGCCTACACTTATGCAAGGATTTGATCCAATTGAAATCGCTTTAGGGAGACATTCTGTCTATGGGATCATATCCGTGTTATTCCTTTTATTTTCTTACAAAAAGTTCGCGCATTATTCACTTAAAAATTGGTTTAGAGCCTTAGTCTTTGCTTTAGTGATCAGTATTTTTTACTATTCTTGTGTTGTGACAGGAGTCAGTTGTGCTTCTCCAGCACTCACAGCGTTAATTTTAGGCATGAGTCCTATAGTCATTTCTTTTTATGGAAATTGGTTAGAGAAAGAATGTCATTTTAAAGATTTGATTGTCCCTACTCTGTTGATCTTAGTGGGTCTATTGTTAGTCAACATTCCTACACTACAAGATCAACAGGATAAGCCTTTTTATTGGTATGGAGCATTATCGGCTTTTGGAGCTCTTTTAGCATGGAGTTGGTATGTTGTCGCGAATGCTCGATTTTTGAAGCGCAATCCACAGGTCAATCCTAACGAGTGGACCACTATGATTGGTGTCGGTACTTTTTGTTGGGTCGTTTCTCTTGGGACTCTTTATGAAATTTGGCAAGGAGGAGCAAATTGGCAAAAATTCATCATATCTTCAGAATTTTTGCACCACTATATTTTTGGATGTTTAGTGTTAGGAATTTTATGTTCTTGGATAGGGGCTTACCTTTGGAATAATGCAAGTATGTTACTCCCTGTTTCGCTTGCTGGACAGTTGACGATTTTTGAAACGCTTTTCGGTCTGTTATTTTTTTATATTCTTGACCAAAAGATGCCGCCTTATCTTGAGATTTTGGGGACTTTGCTTATGGTGTCGGGAGTGATGTATAGTTTACGTACATCTACAGCAAGTTCAAATGTTGCAATTGAGTAGTCAAGCTTGACAGAACTCCTAAAAAAATTTTTTCTCTTTATTGCTTTCAAGCAAGCATTATTTAAAAAAAGATCAAATGCATACCTTCCCCCATAAATCTTGTCGAATTTGCCTAAAATACAGTGGACGCAAGAAATTTTTAGATAGCTAATTCTTATGGCTTGAAATAGCCTCAAAATGAGCTCTTGCCGCCGTCATACAATGTGCAGCAGTCTAAATCTCTTAGAAGGTCATATAAAGTGTTGATTTCTGTCGCTTGCTCTAATGCTGTCTAAACTTATCTTGACTGGAAGAGAAAAGTATGTTACGAGTAAAAAAGATTGTTGACAGTCAGTCTACTATGAATTAATAAAGTCAAATACTTAAAGAGATTACCTATGGAACCCGCTTATTCAGCACTCAAAAAGGGTATCTCAAGCCAGGAAGAAAAAAAAGAAAATCTTACTACCACTAAACAAAAAATGTTAAGACGGCAGCCGAGCATATTCTTCGTGAATAACGTGACTAAGGAGACCGTGAAACAGGTAAGGAGCGTTCAAGAGGATCTTCATTTAGATGTAAGACGACAAAGATACACTTCCGGAATTCCGCATGAATTAATGGTGCGAGTCCATGAAATTTTCCGAGATTTTCTGTGCACAAACATTGATAAAAAAGAACCTGATATTTCTTTTGATAAACATCGAGATTGCCTATTGCGAAATGCTCAAATTCGTCTTGATCGATGGGTAGAAGATATATTCAGCGCATTTAAGGGAAGTCAGGAAGAACTGGTAGGATATACTCGACAAGAAGAGGTTGAAAGACAACTCCATGCTAGATTTAAGCAATATATAAGTCAGCAAAAAATGATTCAGGAAATTTCGAATGTACTAATAGGATTGGACAAAACATTCGAAGAAAACGATAGGATTAGGTTGCTATCCCCTGGGACCGGAATGAAGATGTACCAAAGTGAACTAGACGATCTTGTTGCCAAATCTACAAGAGATTTTATACAAAATAAAATAAAAGAGTCCGAGGCATTTGCGAATAGTGCTTCTCGTGTATCGGAAGATAATCTTTTATTTGTTAATTTTAGAACACTCTTTTATGAAACTGAATACAATAAAAATACAAACATGATCGTTTCGGATGGCGTGCTTGAAAAAGCGAAATCTGTGATCAAAAACTACATTCAATTTCACCAAGGAGGCGAAGATGGCAAAGGTGAGATTATTTTTGCAATCGATCAATTTAGAAAAAAAATCGACCTCGGTTTTTTAGATGGATGTCACGTCGTAAACATTTCGGCTCCTTTAAAAAGTTCAATAAAGAAATTCGATAAGAATGATCTTCAGAAAATCTGTGAAAGTCTTAAGGATGAAATTAAACATTATGATGAGATTGATAAATCAGCAGGAATGACCTTAATGACTCATACGGAGATCATACAAGAACATGCAATGTGTCGTAAAACTATCGAAACATATTGTGACAAAGGAGAAGATCAACCGATCTGGAAGGCATGTAAGGAAGGTGATTTGGATGAACTGAAAAAAATAGACATCAAGTCGACCAATATAAATGGCTTACACAGAGTTTTCAAGCGCTCTTTATTGGATTTTGCTGTTGAGCTCGAATACTTGGAAATGGTTGAATATTTACTTAAACAAATGGCTAGTCCAATAGTTTTTAACAAAGCAACTTCTATTGATATTCCTTATACTTATACTCCTTTTCA
Organism: Parachlamydiaceae bacterium; assembly: GCA_013813265.1. GTDB lineage: Bacteria > Chlamydiota > Chlamydiia > Chlamydiales > Parachlamydiaceae > JACCRY01. The sequence goes on along the minus strand of JACCRY010000200.1, from coordinate 3,776 downwards.
CTTGGCGGCTGCAATTTGTAACTACGAAATATTATCATTATGTTTGATAGATTATGAAAAAGTTTCTTTATTTAACCCTCAACCTTCCATTAGCGAGGGTTGGATTAACTTGCTCTCAAAATCAACAAAAACAGAGGAAAATAATAGTAAGCATACTCCCCTTCATTTTGCGATCAATCCAAAATTATTATTCAATGAAAGCTTGATGTTTAAGGAACAAACATCGGGGCAAGTAGAGAGGTGGCAAAAAAATGCATTAGCTATAGTTAGAATATTAATTGAAAAAGGCGCCAAAATTGAAATTCCAAATGTACAATCTGCTTTTAATTTGGCCCTAAAAGAATACATTTCGGTTTATCAAAAGACAGATAACCGACAAAAAGTTGAATTATTTAATTGTGATGGGGGACTGGAATCAACACTTTCTACATATTCATCTATCATTGCATATTTTTTAACACAGCCAATTAGCTTTGATGATCTATCTATTGGAGTAAAGTTATTAGTGATGCTCTTCGGAAAATATACAAATGAAGTAATGAACACGGAGCTTTTGAAAGAAATTTTGAAGCATCCATTTTTTCAAAATGATAAGGGACAAAAATTTTTATTGAACTATGCACCAATTATTAAAAACTCTTCCATTTTAGAAATGATTCAGAATGAAATAAAAGATAAATTTATTGGTTTAAACCAATATACTAATTTTAGTAGTTCCTCTATTTTTTCGCAGAATTCCCCGCCCAGTTCACCAAGAACTAGTCCCAGTTCGACCCCTATTTTAAGCCCGCGACGTAATCATTCTTGCACTAATAGAAGTAACTCTCAGAATTCTCAAAATATTCCTAAAGTCTTGAATCCTTTAAGACCTTCTCTCCCTGATATTAAAAGCCATCTATACAATTCATTAAATTCTCCACCACTTAGCCCTCGTTCTTTTTCTAAGAGTACTCCATTTAACAACCCTTCGGATAACTTAAGCCATGCAAGTCGAAAGCTAAGTGCTCCAGATATTTATAGCGCTAGGAGAATTACCCCACGAAAGCCAAGTCTTGTGAATCGTGTACAATCTAATTCGGAGGGTCCAATTAAAGAAATGACGTAATTAATAAACTTATCATCAATTTTGGAGACAGCATGAGCTTTATGAGTTTGACTTCGACTTCTAATGATGATCCAAATGTATCTCTTTCAAAAATGAATTTGGAAGAGTGCAAGCATCTTATTGCTAAAAAGGAGTATGGCAAGCTTGTATCAGCCTCTAAGCAATTTACGGTTGCAAATCTTAAAGATATGGAAGAGTTGTCTAAGCAATGGATGATTCTTTTTTTGTTCAATGTTCATATCCTCGCAGAAGATGAGCTTAAGAGTATTAAAAGAAAGTTTATCGGTGATTTTGGAGAGAATACATTTAAAGTATTATTTTTTAAAGAATTGCTACTTATTTGCCAAGAACAGCAGGAAGAAGAAAAGAATGTATTGCTCATTACGAAAGCTTGTAAGATGTTTTCTGAAAAAACCCTACAAGTTGCTGGTAGAGAAGTCGCTTTAGGTTGGACCGCACTATTTGCAAAACATGCGCAAAAAATTGATAACAAATCCTTAGGATTTGCCTTTAATTGCTTTCATAACAATTTTTTTTTACAGCCTGGTGAGATAAAATATAGTATACAAGTTGTGTGTCTGAATCGTCAACAGCAAGAACTTCCATTAGCTCTTTTACTCACCTATATTCCTTTTCAGAAAAGATTTACAGTAAAAACTAATATTCTACGTATAGAAAATACATCCAATAAAGTCATAGTAATATTTAAGGAGTATTTATACAAAAAAAAACTGCCAAAAGAAATGATTACTATGGATCATCTTATAGAGCTTATAGATTTTGCTAGAACACGTTGGATTCAAGATGAGACTCTGATCGAAATATGTCTTGAAAGAATAAAATCCTCTAAATGTGAGGAAAATGAATATCTAAAACAAGCGTCTATTGCCGCAATAGCAGGAGATGTGGCATTTAAACAAAAAAATTTTCCAGAGGCTAAGCAATTTTATTCAGATGCAGTAAAACAACGCAATCGAGATTATTTGTCCCATGCAACTCTGGGAAAAATTGCCATGAAACAAAAAAAATATAAAAGAGCAGCAATTGAATTTGAGAATGCATCTCAGTTTGCCCTTTTTAGTCATAAACTCCATTTTTATCAGTCTAAATCTCTAGTAGAATATGTCAAACAATTTGAAAGAAAAATTGAAGAATTTCAAGCTAACTCACTTTTATTGATTAAGAAATTATATTTTGAAGAAAATATAAGGAGAGAGCTCAAAACATTTTTAGAAAGTTTAGAGAAATATTTTTTGGAAAACAATGGATTAGTAGGAGAATTTGCATTATCTCGCGAAATCATTAGAGGATTAGAATTAGTTCAGGATGATGAAATGGACTTGAGTTTAACTTCATCCAGCAAAACATCTTCTCAAGAGGAAACTTTTGAGGGAAGGAAGCCTATAGCTGGGAAATTCTTCTATGAGGATCTGCAAAATTTGCATTTACAATTCAATGAAGCAATTGCTCGCGTGAAAGAAAGGTTGTTATTCAAAGCGGAAATACTTTTAGAAAAATTGCCCTTGACCACAAATAATGAAATAGAAAAAATTTCATTTATCCTACAGCGGCTCTTAAAAGAAGAAATTCTTTATGAAAGGGGACAGTATGAAGAGGCGGGCTATGTCTTTGATCAAATAGAGAAGATGATTAGAGATAATATTATCACTTTAAACTCTAAAGAAAAAGTTTGTTTTTATGACAATCTTTCAAAACTTTCTATGGCAAATGGGCAAATAGAACCTGCAAAAAGGGCTCTTTCAGAACTCATTTTTTTAGAACCTCAAAATAAAGAATTTCAGCTCCGCCATATGTCTTGTCAAGATGAAATGATTTTTTGGTATGAATCTGAATTTAATGAGCAAGATATAGATGCTCAATATAAAATTGGTTTAGTGCAATACAATAAAGCAATAGTTTCAAGCGATAAAAAGGAAGATGAGAAGGTAAAAAAATACTATGAGAATGCAAAAAAGCATTTTTTAAAAGCAGACCCCTATAATGCCTATGTTAACTTCTATCTTGGTAAAATCGAAAGGCCAAGCTACTATTTTAAAAAAGCTTTAAAAATTGCCTTGTTTGACAAGCTTGAATTCTCTTTTTGTCTAGATATCGCCGAGCATTTTCTCAAGAATGGAGCTAAAGAATCCATATTTACAGAGCTTATTACACTCTTTTCTAGTGACATTTTCTCAGAAAGCGATCCAGAAAAGATATATGAGATTCTTCATCGTCTTGCTGAAAAGATCGAAAATGAAGAAGACCGCCAGTTCGTTTTGTTGACAATGGAAAAATTACATCAGAAATTTAACTATTTTCCTCATTTGGATCATTCTAAAAATGACAGACCTGATCATTTGGCTGAAATTAATGAATTTGTGCCTTCAATGGATAAAGGTGAAATATGTTCTGAATGTCTCACACAAAAATTATATGCCTTAGCAAATGAGTCATCCGAAGGTGACCCCCATAATGAATTGGCTTTTCAAGAGATTGCGGAGAATGCAATTTTTACTACAATCCCTCATAATCATTTTGAGAAAATTGAAATTCAAACAGCAGATAATGTGAAGCAGCCTACCAAATTGATAGATGAGGATAAAATAAGAGCGAATCTTAAAAGGGCGTTTTTTAGGCTTGGTTCAAATGAAGGTCACACTTTCTTTGCCGC
>JACCRY010000143.1 GCA_013813265.1 Parachlamydiaceae bacterium | reverse complement strand
TACAGTAAAATTGATTGCTATGTCATTTTTTTTTCACTGGTTCAGATGAAGGTAACTTTTTTTGCGCTAATTAGCCGCTTAGCGGCTAATTAGTGCAAAAAGTGTTACCTTCATCTGAACCATGCCTAAATTTTCAATAGCCCCGGATTTTATAGTTCATTCAAAGGACACATCGTCTCCGACTTCTATTAATCCCGCCCTCATGAAATATTATTGGTCTCAAAAAGCAGAAATCACTTCGGAAAAAAGGAAAAGCACTTTGTTTTATGTCATGAGACACGGAGAAACACCTTCTAATGCAGAGAAAAAAATTATAGGATGTGAAGTTGATGAAGCTTTAACTGAAAAAGGTGTAGAAGATGCTAATAGAATAGCAAAAAAAATTGGTACATTACAAGAAAATGGAAAAATTCATCTTGGATCTATTTATTCTTCGCCCTTAGTTCGAGCTGCTCAGACTGCTAACATTGTTGCTCAAGAAATAAAAATTGGAGTCGTGGTACGAGAAGACCTTAAAGAAATCAACTGGGGGGACGCATCAAAGTTTACAGATGAAGAGAGAACCTCAAAATGGGGTGAAGAAGAAAAGCAATTAATAAATAAATATCTTGATCTAGCTGATCTTTGGAATCATCTTCCTGCAATTCCAAACGCAGAGAAATACAACTCTTTGCTAGAAAGAACTATAAATGAAATACAAAAAATTTCACGAGAAGACCAACAGAAAGAAATAGCACTTGTGTGCCATGGAAGATTAATACGCACATTAACCGCAAAGTGTTTAAATACCGAAGAGAGGAAAAATGTTCCGTATGCAGGAAACTGTGATATTGCTGTCTTTCATTATTCTGAAGAAGTTGATGGTTCAAACCCTTGTTTAAGTTTTCTGGGTATAGCAGAATAGTGGGGACACAAAGAAATACGTAAATGATTAATTCGTATTTTCACAAGATCCAGAATACCAGCCATCGAAGCCAGGGTGAGTTAAAAAAGGTCGAAATTCAATAAGATTTTTCGACCTTTTCAATAGTCCAAACATATAATATAAGGGAAGAAATATCATGCAAGTAACTACGGGTTCCTTAGAGGGCCAAAGAATAGTTCTATCACAGCCGGAAGCTACCATTTTCACTAATTCTACGAGTGAGTTCGCAAAGTATTTTTATTAAATATAATCCATGGAAACTATCCGCTGCAAATAATTTTCAAAAAGTTTATCGGTTTTGTATTATTTGCGGAGGCGAAAGATATTCCAGTGCTGAGTGGACAAAAGTCATTGACTCTATCGGGCCACCCACTATTTGTCGTAAGAACCCCTGTTGGGATGCGCTTGAATTTATTTCTGGCTTTGTTCCGCGAAAACATTTCATAATCGAAACTGATTTAGACAAAAGTCGCGTTAAATCGGCCAAGGCGCAGGAATTTTTTGAAGAAATAGCTGATGTTGTTACGACAATCCGCAATGACAAAGTTTATGGTAATAAGGAACAAATACCTACAGAATATTACCAAACTTTTAGTGTCCTTGAAAGTTACCCTGTTGAAACTCGGATAGCTAAAATTGATGCTATCTACTTTGATCACATGGCTAAAAATAACATTGTTGTAGGCAATTGCATGACAGATACATCAGATCCATTTTTAAAGGAATTAGCAGTTTATCGACAGCAAAGTATAAAAATTCTTGCATCACTTTAATGTTATTCAAGCAGTAAATAAATTAATTACCTAAAAACTAATAATTATTTCCAAATATTTGTTTTTAGGAGGTCAGTTTGTTTCTGGCGCAGTACGATCAATAACTATTCACCCCTTTATGCAGAAAATACATGAGTTCCACGTTAAACTTTCCTGATTCAGATACTATGATACAACATTTGAGCAATCACCCATTGCTTAAAATTAATTGTTATCAAAAGAAGGGAATTACAAAAGCAATGTCAGAGCTAGCTGCCGCAAGATTTGCAAATAGCGAAAAAACAGAAGATGACGTAAAAAGGCAATCGATGCTTTAGATCAATGACCTACAAACAGGTGAAGATAAATTTGCTGGAGATTCTCTTCCAAATCTTGGAGAATTGGGTCTACCTTCTTCACTTTGGGCTAATATATCATTGAAAACAGAGATAGCTCTTTTAGATTGTGCTAGTTCAGTTAAGGTTTAATTGATTAGCAAAAATTCTTTTCTATCATAAAAAGAATTATTGCAAATAAGGGGTTTTTATTTAAATTTTTTTAGTGGGAATATTATGCATCCTCTGTTAGTTTTATTTAGTGGTTACCTAAATGCTACTCCTGGTATTGATTCAGAGAGTGCATCAAAAGTCATAAACAATATTTCCGAAACAACTACTCACGAAGAGTTCGAAGATTTAATTAAAATTAACGCAATTTATAATTTTAGAAATTTTAACAAAGGGAGTTTTACATCTAGAGGTCGGACCGCACTCCACCAAGCTGTGCTTAAAGGGAACTATGATTTGGCGATTTATCTGATAGAAAAATTTGGTAAAGATACGTCAATGTTATGGACAACTGTAGCAAAACCGTAATATTTACAGCTATAAACGCCCCCAAAAGTAATACATTTCTGCTGTATTTGATACATCACAGAGCAAATGTTAATTTACCAAGTATTCATATTTCCAATAACATTTCCACAGTTACAACACCTCTTGACATGTCCGTTCATAATGAGGATGTTACCAAAACAAAATTATTGCTACAGTTTGGGGCTCAAAGAGGATGCCGTTTTGCACCGCAAGGGATTGTTTCAGGAGATTTTAATATAAATGATGTTTTAATTGATAAAGCCGATTGCCCCTCGGAAGTTATCGTCAAAGCTCATAAAGAAATAAAATCAGAGAAATTTCAATTTTTCTTAGGTTTAAAAGATCAAAACTCAATTGTTAGCGCTCTTCCGAAAGATCTAATCCAAATTATGCTTTTTGATTTTGAGAATCCAACTATAAAGAAAAAAAGCTGAAGAAATGCTAACTAATGCCATTAAGGAAATAAATGCGGTAAAATGAAAAGAACTTGCTATGGTTTAGAATGTAATGGTCAAATGGTCGTGATGAGATGTGTAAATTATTTAACCGCTCCCACTTGCGTTATCGCACGTTTGCGCTTCATTGCTCTCAAGGCCTCTTTCCACCTAAAGTTTAAGATCGTGCATTTAGCCTTAAATAGGTAAGCAAATATACCCTCTAATTGTTTTATCAATGGGACGTTTAAAAAGGCCAGTTGCTTCATCAATGTTTCCCTCAGAAGTGTTAATAAAATTATCTTTAATGTCGCAGTTCAAAACTATTCCAATATGGTCAAGAAAATTTTCAGATAATAGTTTATCAAAAATTACAAGGTCTCCTGGATGAGGTAGGTAATCCCCTTCCTTACAATCCCTCCAAATTTTTTTATCTTGTGCATATTCAACCCATTGACCTACAACCGCTAATGTAATTTGAGAATTTTCGCTTGCTTGTATGGGAATATTATATCCTGCTTCCAGACAGCACCAATAAACGAAGGCACAGCACCACTCATACCCATATTTCACATCAAGAAAACAAACCTGCTGTGAAATCTGGTATATATGTTGTCGGAAAACAGCTAGATATTTTTCAATTTGAGGGCCAGCTTTTTGGGAAGATTCTCGCAATCTTAAGGCACCTTCATTTCTAGCAATTTTACAAAGTAAATGTTTCCGATTTTTCGAGCCCATTAAACCTCTTTTTTAAGATCTAAAAAGGCAAATAAAAAGACAATATAATTTTTACTGCATCAAAGCTTAATGGAGTCCCTTAATTTTAGCATAGGACGCTGAACGATAAAATATAAAAAGCCCTTTCCTTTACTTTCCTAACCTAGTTTATTGAAGTTATGCACCTCTCGTTCTTTTTGTAGAGCCCCCATTGAACAAATTGACCCAGCACATTTTACTTCAACATTCTTCATCCTGCCTATTAGATTTCAAATAGATAATATTAAACTATTTGATATTGATGGGAATCCATGGTGTGATGCTCCAATAATGTCCTTGGCAACCGAAGTCGTTGATGTGGTTAAAAATTTAAAAACCACTAGAAAAGAAATGTACATATTTATTGAAGGACCGGGTGATATTGAATTTACCATGGTCGATAATGAAAATGTTCGAATTGACTGTGATGCGTATAATCACACTACTATAACTGTTAAATATAACGTATTATTAGAAGCATTGCTTAAATATGAAAATAAAGTTCGCATTTTTTTAAGTGATGGATTGCCTGAAATGTGTAATCATCCATACACCTATCTTTATACATACGATCTTTAGGAAGGCGTGTAGCGCGTATTCATAATGGAAAAGCCACTTATTTTCTTTGGCAAGACCAGCAAGAAATTGGAGCTATTTCTGCAAACGGCGTAATTGAAGAATTAAAAGTGTTGAATCCTTCGAGTCATGCCATAGTGATGGAACTTAAAGGTAAGCTCTATGTCCCTTCGCATGATCTTTTTTGCCAAGTTCGAGCTCCGCTTGATGCTGAAGGAAATTGTGTGGCAACTTATCTCTATAGTGCTTTTGGCGAAGAACAAATCCAAGGAGATGTTTTATGTCCTTGGCGTTATGCAGGAAAACGCATCGATGCAGAAACCGGATTTTATCTACTTTGGTGAACGCTACTACGATCCGGCAACACTTTGCTGGCTGACACAAGATCCGATAGAAGATGGTGATGGTCCCAATTTGTATGCATATGTCCACAATAACCCACTTTTATTCGTTGATCCAAATGGTTGCTGGGCAAAGGATTTCCTTAATTCCGGATGGGGGAAAGCTGCGACTATTTTTGCTGAAGTGGCACTTGCAGCTACTGTAGTTGGATGGGGTGTTACCGGAATTGCAGAAGGTTTTCTTGCAGGTTGTACCGGAGGTATTTAGGGACAGCTATTGACTTAGCTTTTGATGCTGCAGCCTTATATGGAGAAGGCGGTTTAACGGCTGCATGCGCTACTGCAGAATCGACGGCAATTTCCTACAATATTTTCAAAACGATCGGTCGTGTTGCCGGGGCAGCTTTTAGCTGTGCGCCAGTTGGAAAAGGTGCACAAGTATGTATGAATGTTGCAAACGTTGGTGTAAATGTAACAAAAGGCGCAAAAATAGCTATTCAAGTTGCCAAAACCGCCACAAAAGTAAAAAATGCTAGTACTGTTGGCGCAAATGGTGTAAAAGTTGCTAATGCAGCGGGAAATAGCCAGAAATTATTGACATATCAGAATAGTGGGATGTTCGATCTTTAAGGTAGTAAGCTTGGTTTGGACAGGGTTTTAAGGAAAATAAATAAAGTTCGTTACTATTAATGTTCTGATGGATAATTATCTTAGCAGGTCTCAGACACCCTCTTAGCTTAAATCGACCATTTCTATCAGGGAGTCTCTCTTTCTGGCCTTCACTCACGCTGGATCGGTGGGTGGTCAATTTTTTTATAGCCTTTCTACATCATAAATCATTATTT
>JACCRY010000138.1 GCA_013813265.1 Parachlamydiaceae bacterium | reverse complement strand
GAAAAGTTGCATCTGACGCACTTCTCTCCTCTGTCGTAGCTATGGCTACGACGTCGTCAAGAATTGCATCAGCTGCAACTTTCGCCTAACTGCTGCATTATTTCGAATTTTTTCACAGCCTCTGCGGATTTTCCGGAAATCCACATTATTTGAAGACTTACTGTGCTTTTTTAAGTGGCTTCGTAGTTACAAAAATCTAGTTACCTTTCATTAATAAAAAAGAGCAGTTGCTTTGCTAAATTTTTTTTAATAAGGTGGTTTTTAAGTCATCTTCGCTAGGAGGCCGATCTAATGAGCCCATTGGAACTTCATACGAAAGATATAATAAGGCTCCAAAGAGAAATAAAGCTTCTTAATTCCGCAAGGGCTTTGATAATCAATTTGCCGCCGATTGCCTTGAACTACCAATCTGGTAGTTCGTATACTATACGTAGCAAATCGTATAAAAAAGGGTGCCACACTCTAGATTGCGGTGCATTAGATCGTATCTTGTCTATAGACCCAAAAAGTCAAATTGCACGGGTAGAGCCTCGTGTAACAATGTCATCACTTGTTAGAGCGACTCTGGCTTATGGACTAATGCCCCCAATCGTGCCTGAATTTAAGAATATTACAGTTGGCGGCGCGATTTTAGGGATAGCTGCCGAAAGTGGTTCTCACCGTTGGGGTTGCTTCAATGACGCCTGTGCTGCTTTTGAAATGATAACAGCTGATGGGAGTTTGATAAGGGCTTCTCCGCATGAAAATATAGAGTTTTACAATGGAATTCCTGGCTCGTATGGTTCTTTTGGTCCCCTTGTTTCCGCTGAAATCAAACTGATTCCCGTCAAAAAATATGTTCGGCTTCGCTACCGTTTTTTTTCAAGCCCACACTTTGTTGTAGAAGAGTTGCTAAATCAGGCTAACACAAAAGACTCTCCAGATTTTTTAGATGGTCTCATTCTTAGTAAAAACCTTGCAGTTGTCATTGAGGGATTTTTAGTTGCAGGTGATAGCCAGCCAAACCTTCCTCAATTTTCGACAGCCCCGACCTCTTCGCCTTTTTACTGGCAGCATGTAAAACAAATTGCGTTGGAGAGCAATCATAGGGATTATGAAGAGATAATGGATATCTATGATTATCTTTTTCGTTATGATCTTGGGGCTTTTTGGATAGGATCCTATCTATTCCATCTACCACTTTTAAAGCGCGTGATTTCTCAAGGAATCTTGAAATGGACAAAACCTCGACAAGAAAGCTTTGATAATATGGAAATTCAAAAATTTAAAGTTTTCACCCCTAATGCAAGTTATAGGGCATTCTTACGCCCTTTGATGAATTCCAAATTTTTGAACAAGCTGCTACACAAGTCTGAAGATTGGGTGCAAAATCGCTTTATGATCCAAGATTTTTGCATTCCAGAGTCAACTTCACTGGAATTTCTTGGGGGGGTATTGGTGGATCCAAAAATATTTCCGATTTGGTTGTTGCCCATTAAGGGTACGTCCTCAAACCAGATTTTTGCTCCACATCTTTTAAGCAGAGGGCAGGATAAAGGCTTTTTTATGAATTTTGGAATCTATGGAGTGCCTGCTCATGCTGAGTCTCTAGAGGCGGTAACGAGGCGCTTGGAAAAAAGGGCGCGCGAGTTGTGTGGGAGAAAGGTTTTGTACAGTTGCTCTTACTACACGCAAGAAGAGTTTTGGGAGATCTATTCTAGACATGCCTATGAGGACTTAAGAAAAAAAATAGGGGCTAAGGGTTTCTGGCATAATATCGTGGACAAAGTGCTTTCAAAATAAGGTGTCACTTTTTAATATTATCTTCGTCGGTTCGGTAGAATTAAGCCGAAATCAGAAGTTCCAGGTGTGATACTACAACCTCGTAACTGTCACGCTTCCGAGTTCTCAATGCTCTTTGTGCCCTTTGCGTCTTTTGTTGTTTCTTTGCGTTAAAAAAACCCATTTAGATTACCACATAGATAGAATGGGAGGTTTAAACTTCCCTTGAGAGCTTTATTCGAAGCAGATTTAACGAGCAATGTACTAGATTGACTTTTTTTAACGCAAAGAAACAGCAAAAGGCGCAAAGGGCGTAAAGAAAAATGTAGATGTAAAAATTTACCGCTTACTCTATCGAGATATACGCCCTTGAACATGAAGCATGATTATTGAATCCCATCTTTTTTTTTTATAGATAGTGCCAGAGGCCTTACCGTGACAGAAATAGCTCTGTCGGCCTAGTTTTTTTCCTGACCTTTTACCCTATATTCAAGTATTAGACCGACTTAGGAACTTGGCAAAAATACTGCGATACTTTTGTGGTTTAATTGTAAAAAACATGATGGAGAAACAACCCATGGGCAGGCGCGCAAATGCCCGCTCGCTTTCGATCACAAGCGCGTAAAATTTCAGGAATAGAGTCTTTAGAAATTTTGCCTCTTCCAATGTCGATTAGCGTTCCGACAATTGTTCTTACCATTCTATAGAGAAAGTTATTCCCTTTGATAACAAAACATAGTCGTTCGTCGCACATTTCTTGTATCTCTATAGAAAAGATTTCACGCACCGTATCAAGTTGACAGAGATTCTCTTTCTTGTTGCAAAATGAAGAGAAATCGAATTTTCCGCAAAGCATACTTGCGGCTTCTTTAATAGCCTGTAAGTTCAGCGTTTGTGGAATGTGCCATGAATAAATCCGGTGCTGAGGTAGCTGAGCACGCCCTGTGCAAACAAAGTAACGGTATTCTTTTGCAATAGCATCCAAGGTTGGATGGAAATTCTCAGAGGCAACTTCAGCATGTAGAATTGCTATTGCCTTAGGCAGTAATTGAGAAAGGCGATAAATGAGTTTGTTCAGTGAGAAGTCATGATCTGTTATAAAGTTGATCACTTGGCCAGTGGCATGGACGCCAGCGTCAGTGCGGCTCGCCGCTTGAAGTACTATAGGATGTTGACAGATTGTTCCCAAAGCTTTCTCAAGAATTTCTTCGATTGTTTTTCCTTCCGAACCACGTTGCCACCCATCGAAAGAAGATCCATCATAAGCGATCAATAATTTGATGTTGTTTGCTTTTTCAAAGTTATTCATCACACTAAGAAATCCACTTCGATCGTCTGCAGCCTTTTATAATAAGTTGCATCTGAAATAAGGCTCACGTAAATTCCAAGAAGCCCAGCGAGGACTCCGCTTAGAAAAGGAAAGATGAAAAAAACAGCAATCATGACTAGGAAAGCGACGATTTGCACAAAAGAATAATTTTCTTGGAAAGTCAAAATTTTTAATTGTACTTGTGAAACAAGATGTTCATCATTTGGGCTACACATCAGTAACAAAGAAAAGGTGAGGAGTTGTGAGGAAACAGCAATAGCAAAGACGTATGCCAAAGGGGACGCAAAAATAGTCGCAACCGCAGCAGCGATGAGAAAAGCAGAATTTCGTAAAATCTGTTCAGGATAGATATCATCGATAAAAGGAAAATATTTTTCATTAAAAGAAAGTTCCAAATCTTCGTATAGGTCATTTTCAGGTATCATAGATATAATTTCTCCTAATTAAGTGTATTGGCTAGCCAGTGCGTTTAACTCTCTGCAACGTAAAGGCTTTGATACAGCCAAAATAGTATGATTTTTAAGTACACTGCCTAATATCCAAAGGAAATGTACCATCATTATCCATTAATTGCCTTCTGAAAATGCTAAAATCTTGACTTTGCTTCGAGATTCAGTTATCAGTAAATGAGATAAAATAAAAGAGGCTTGCAAATCTTGAAAAACTTACAGACCCAAGAAATGCCGATTAAGATATGTCCTTCTATATTAGCTGGTGATTTCGGTTACATTGCCGATGAGGCCAAGCGAGTGGAGGATTCTGGTGCTGATTGGCTACATATTGATGTAATGGATGGTCACTTTGTACCAAATTTAACGCTTGGGCCCCAAATTGTTAGTGCTATAAATCGTGCTACACCCATGTTTTTGGATGTCCATTTGATGATGTATAATCCTTACGGGTATATTGAACGTTTCGTGGAAGCTGGAGCAGATCAGCTGACGATTCATTTTGAAGCGACTGAGGATGTTGAAGAGACTTTGAATTATATCCGTTCTTGTGGTGTCAAAGCAGGCCTTGCCTTTTCTCCTGAAACATCGATGTCTATGATCCCCAAATATTTGTTCAAATGTGATATGGTTTTATTGATGACCGTACATCCTGGATTTGGAGGCCAATCGTTTATCCCTAAAATACTGGAAAAGGTGCAATTTACTCGGGCTTTGTGCAATAAGTTAGATATCCGTGATGGTGGAGTCATTCAAAAAAAGGGTAAAAAGATCCTTCCTCCATTTAATATTCAAGTTGATGGTGGAATCGATGTTGAGAATGTTAAAGAGTGTACGGATGCCGGAGCGAATGTTATTGTTGCTGGAAGTTCACTTTTTGGTCAAAAAGAGTTTAAAAAGGCAGTCGCCGCATTGCGACAGGCTGCAAATAAAAGAGTTTAAAAAGGCAGTCGCCGCATTGCGACAGGCTGCAAATAATGTATCCTAGATTATTTTACAAGAGGTCCTTATGGTCTTGAGCAATCAGTTGGTGCCTGGAATGACTGTCTCTGTAGGTGATAAACTTTACCGCGTTGAATCTTCCGTCAAAGTCACAACACCCAAAGGGGCCCCTTTTGTTAAAGCCAGATTGCGTGAACTTGATTCTGAAAAAGTAGTGGAAAAGAGTTTTAAGCTTGGGCAGACGGTTAAAGATGTTGCTTTAGCAGAGAAAAAACTTGAATTTCTCTATCTCGAAGGCAAGAATTATTTGTTCTTAGACATCGGAAATCTTGAGCAAGTTTTAGTTCCTCCACAAATCATTGGCGTAAAAGCAAACTACCTTAAAGAAGGTGTCGATATAAAAGCGGCATTTTACGGGGATACCATTTTTTCGATCGAGCTTCCGCAATTTTTAGAGCTCATGATTAGTAAAATTGAAAATGCATCGATCGTTGTCAATGGTACAAAGATGGCAGTGTTAGAAACAGGGGCTAAAATTGAAGTCCCTTCATTTATTGAAGTTGGAGATATTATTAAAGTTGATACCCGTTCAGACGAGTATGTGCAGCGCATGTAAAGATTCTTGAATTAAAGCATATTGTAGAGGATTTAGTGGAATTAAAACAAATTAAAGAATTAATGGCGACAATGGGCCGTACAGGCACCAAAAAGCTAACCCTTAAGAAAGAAGGATTTGAAATTGAGTTGGAAAGAGAAGACAGCGGCTCATTTCGTCATAGCGATGGTTCCTTAGCAGCTTTTGATTTTGCAGAGGAATCATCTTATCGTTCCGGAAGTAGCGAGCGAGCTAATGCCGCTCTTTTGCGAGGCAAAGAGCTTTCAGCGCCGCTTACTGGGTCTGTTGCTGCCGAGGATAGCCGTGAGGCTGCACTTTATATCACATCGCCCATGGTAGGAACTTACTACTCGGCGGGAACACCAGAAGACGCCGCTTTTGTAAAAGTTGGGGATAAGGTAGAAAAAAATAGTGTAGTCTGCATTATTGAAGCAATGAAAGTCATGAATGAAGTGAAAGCGGGAATCGCTGGAACCATTATGGAAGTCCTTGTTGAAAATGGTAATCCTGTTGAATTTGGCACTAAACTTTTCCGCATCTCATAAACACGGCTCACTATGAAAAAAGTTCTCATTGCTAATCGGGGTGAAATTGCCGTAAGAATCATTCGTGCTTGTCACGATCTTGGCTTGCAAACTGTTGCAGTTTACTCACAGGCTGATGCCGAAGCGCTGCATGTTCTTCATGCAGATGAGGCGATCTGTATCGGGGAAGCTCCTTCACAAAAATCGTATCTAAAAATCCCGAATATATTGTCGGCTTGTGAAATCGCTGGAGCGGATGCTATCCATCCTGGATATGGATTTTTAGCAGAAAGTGCCAATTTTGCTTCCATCTGTGAAAGCTGCGGATTGAATTTTATTGGCCCCTCTCCGTCCGCAATTTCACTGCTTGGAGATAAATCTAAAGCTAAAGCAACCGCTAAGAAAGCTGGATGTCCTGTTATCACCGGATCTGACGGAGTTGTGGTCAACATCGAGGAAGCTAGGCTCGAGGCTAAAAAATTGGGATTTCCAATTTTTATTAAAGCTGTAGCAGGTGGTGGAGGCAAGGGGATTCGCATTGCGTATAATCAAGAAGAGCTTATCAAGCAATTTGCAGCTGCTCGAACAGAAGCAGAAGTTAGCTTCGGCAATCCAGATGTATATTTCGAAAAGATGATCGTCAATCCTCGACACATTGAAGTGCAGGTTCTTGGAGAT
The DNA here is from genome assembly GCA_013813265.1 of Parachlamydiaceae bacterium. Classification (GTDB taxonomy): domain Bacteria; phylum Chlamydiota; class Chlamydiia; order Chlamydiales; family Parachlamydiaceae; genus JACCRY01. Next base: position 36,380 of record JACCRY010000138.1, on the reverse strand, counting down.
AAGCACGGTAACTATGTCCACCTTGGGGAACGTGATTGTACGATTCAACGTAGGCGTCAAAAGCTTATTGAAGAAAGTCCAAGCCCTGTGCTTACAGACAAGCTTCGTAACAAAATTTGTCAAGCAGCTGTCAATGTTGTAAGGGAAGTCGGTTATTTTTCAGCTGGAACTGTAGAGTTTTTACTTGATCAGGACCTTAACTTTTATTTTATGGAAGTTAATACACGTATTCAAGTTGAGCATACGATCAGTGAAGAGATTACTGGGATTGATCTTGTCAAAGAGCAGATACTTGTGGCTCAAGGGAAAGCCTTAACTTTTTCTCAAAAAGATATCAATTTTGACGGTCATGCAATCCAGTTCCGCATTAATGCGGAAAATGCGTCACTTAACTTTGCTCCTTCTCCAGGCCGGCTTGAGTACTATTTGCCCCCGGGAGGACCTCATGTACGTGTTGACAGCGCCTGCTATTCAGGTTATGCCATTCCACCAAACTACGATTCGATGATCGCAAAACTTATTGTTCATGGGAAAAATCGGAAAGAAGCAATTGATATTGGCAAAAGAGCGTTACGCGAATTTCATATTGGCGGTGTTCACTCGACAATCCCTTTCCACCTATATATGCTGGAAGATAAAAAATTTATCGAGAACAACTATGACCTCACTTACATTGACGGCCTTATTGATGAAGGGTGCGAATTTGTTCTGCCGGAAAAAAGTTGAATTAAATAAGATCTTAAAGCAAAATGAAACCAATGGCGTTTCGAAAGATCTATCAAGTTTAGATCTAAAAACAAATTATACTTATTGCGCTCCAGTTTAAACTGAATTGCGATAGGTTTAGGTTTAGTTTGTCCGTTAAGCAATAAATTAGAGAGAATTGTATGCTTATTTCTGTGGTACAATTCTTTCAATAATCAAAGGATTCATTATGAAAACACAAAGACTATTTCTTTACACGCTATCTATGCTTTGTTGTTTAGGTGCTGTAAATGCAAATGATGTTGAAATCGAAGCCGGAGAGCGCATTACTGTAGGTGAGCGTTCTTTATCGGATTCTGAAACCGTTGCTCTTTATGAGGCACGTTTGAATTCGTTTAAATTAGATGAAGAGTTAAAAGAAGGGCAGGAAGGAACTAGAGAAGATGCCCTCCAAACAGCTCCTATGCAAGAAATTTTAGCTGCAAGCCAAGCGGCAAAAGCTCTATTTCAAAAACAAGGATTGAATGAAGCTACTGCGCAAATTTCGAAGAAAGGAATTACGACACACCCAGGTGTTTTTCATTTTTCAGTTGGTTTTTCAGGAAATACTATTGGATTGGAAGATGGTTCCTGGTGGAAAGCTTACTCAGGTGATATGTCTATAACTAAGAATTGGGTAACATCTCTTGGTTCTTTCACTCCGGATTCCATTATCATTGAGCCAAATTTAAACTGGCCGTCTTATTCAAACTATCGTTATTATTTAACAAACCAACAAACTTCAAAGTCTGTTCGTGTAAACCTTTCTCTTGCACCGTTTTATAATGGTACATACACGCACTACATCCACTCGTATACCTACATTGTAGATTCATATGGATTTCTTTATGTTCAGCTTTGCTTAAATGATGGTTCGATTTGGAACATGCTTACAGACGATTATCCTATTACAAGTCTATGGAAAGTTAATGATACTGTCATTCTTGGATGCAATAGCGGTGTCTATTCTGCAATTGCTCCCAACATTCTGATCAATGTGAATACGAACAATTACGGTGCAGGCGCTTGTGTGACTAAATAAAAGAGGTGAATCATGAAAAAACGAATGTTAATCGCTTTATGCTGCCTTCCTTTATTAGGCACGATGCTTGCGTTCTCTCCTTTAGCCGCTGAAGAACCCCTCCCAGAGGGTGTCTCTTTGGAAGAATTTCAAGCGAAAGTAGAGCGTAAAGCTGAACAAAATGCGCTTGAACAAGAAGCATTTGAACAATCTTTGGAAGGAAAAATTTCAGTAAATGAAGTAAATCCAGAAGGATGCGCCGATCTTATAAACATCGTATCTAAGAATCTTACTTTAGGAGGATTCAAGGATTATAAGACGTCGCATTCAGGTGCTTGGCATTTTCCTGTTTCTGTCTCGGGAAAGGGTAATCACATCCTTTTAGAAGATGGCTCTGGATGGGTTGTTTGCGAACTAGATGCAAAAAAAACTCTTTCTTGGCTTGCTTCTGATACAGTTTTGATTACACTTGCACCTTGGTACTCTTGGTATGATTATGTTTTGGTTAATTGTAGAAATGGTGCTCGTGTTAGAGTAACTTTTGATGAGGTTCCACCTTATTACAGTCCGTTTACGTTATTGATCTCGGAAATTGATCTGGGTAAAGGGAGCATTAAGTTAAGCGATAATACAGTTTGGACAACAGCTCCTTTTAGTTGCTTGACAATTAAAGGGTGGAAGGTTGGGCAAAAAGTAATTCTAGGGATCAATGATCGTTTGTTCTCTAGTAGCTATGCAAACTTCATTGTTAATGAAGATGCAAATGAGTTTATAAAGGCGAAGTGTCTTTATTAATGGCCTACAAAAAGCCTTTGTTTAAATCGTAGAGCTGAGTTTTGGGCAGCCTTTGTCAAAATTTGACAGATGTAAAGGACGTGAAATAGGTTCTCGATTTGAACTGAGTTTAAAAAGGAGATTTCTATGTATAATCAACCAATGGGTGTTCCTCTGCAGAGGCATGGTCAAGGAGTGTTGAGTTCAATTTCTGTTGCTGATGAGAACGATCAGACAGAGCAAGCGACCAACATACTTGGACGCAAAGTGAAACCACAGGTGCTTAGAAACCAACCAAATGCTTATACTCAGACTAGTAATGTTTATCGTCAAAAAGTTGGCGGAAATGATCTTCGTCAATCTACACCTCCAAATATTTATGAAAGAGTTACAACTCCAATTCGTCAGAATGTTGGCGAAGCGAGTCAGCGACAGCCTCAACCTTCTCCTGTAGTTATTCATCATCATATCAATCCAACCCGTCAGATTGTTGGCGAACGGGCACAAAATACTAAAGTTATTCATACTATTAATCGTCAACAAGTTGGCGAAGACAGTTGCTCTAGCTTTCTTTCTTTTATAGGTGTTTTAATATCGACGATTTGTGTTCTAGCTTTTTGTATTTTGTTAAATCCAAAATAACTTTTTTTCTCTTGCTCTTTTGCCGTTAAAGCAGAAGGGCTTGAGAAATTAAAAGTTGCGCTCTGAGCGGTCACGTTGGTAGTGTCTTTCAATCCCATTCGCGACTTCTTCAGGATCGTCTGTGATTTGCATCAGTTTTAAGTCATCCGTTGTGATGCAGCCATGCGCCAATGGCGTTTCAATAAGCCAATCCATAAGTCCCTTCCAATAGGAAGATCCAATTAAGTAGATAGGAAACGGATGGATCTTTCTCGTTTGAATGAGTGTCAACGCTTCAAATAATTCGTCTAGAGTACCTACCCCGCCAGGCAAGAACACGTATCCTTGTGCATAGCGAATGAACATCACTTTTCGGATGAAAAAATAGCGAAAACGCAAGTTGTACTTCAAATCGATGAAGTTGTTTGCTGCACCTTCACCAGGCAAGGTAATGCCAAGTCCGCAAGAAGCTCCATTAACAGATTGCGCTCCTTTGTTGGCGGCTTCCATGATACCAGGGCCTCCTCCTGTAATGACGGCAAAGCCTTTCTTTGAGATATGTTGAGCAACGTCGATCGCAAGATTGTAGTAAGGACTTGCCGGTTTAAGTCGTGCAGATCCAAAAATGGAAACTGAAGGTCCTATTTGTGACATCGTTTCAAAGCCTTCTACAAATTCCGATATAATGCGAAAAACTCTCCATGAATCCGTAGAAAACATTTTTGAGCTATATTCTTCTGAAAAACCACCCCAGCTTTCTTTGGAATCGTTTTTTATAAAATATTCATCTTGTTTATTTGCCGCCATCGCTTTGACCTTAATTTCAACTTATGTTCGTAAAGAGGTAAACCCGATATATAGAGCTATCAAAGAAAAAGTGGCATAAAAAACGTTGAGTGGAGCATTTGTGGTGAAATATTGGAATAGGGTCATTGTATTGTCAAAAAGACCAAGAAGCGCGAGTATTCCAAAGATAACACCTAATGCAATGAAAAAATAGGTACATACCCTTGAGTTTTTGAATGCGCATAAAAGACCAATGATTCCAATTGCAAGATGTGCAATGTTATTCAGGCTTCTAATCGCAAAAACTCCGAGAAATTTACCGTCACTGAAGAATTCAGGCATGAATCCTAATACAGCCGCTATGATGAAGAGAATGCCGACAAAAAAAGTTAAAATACGTAACATGGCGTTTCCTTTGAGGAGGGTTAGCTGCAAATGTTCAGATACGTTTCCCTATTGTATTGACTTGAGAAGGGTTCTGAGGACTTGCGATTAAAATGAGGTATATAATCGATTTCCAAAGGATAAACAAGGAAAAATGTAACATCAGTTAATGGCCCTATTTTGTGAATAGAAGGTAAGAATAGAAGGTAAGGAGCGGTAAGGGTTCTCGTTAGTTTTACGTTTCATCGTATCCAAGCTCATCATACGAAATTTTAATTTTGGCATGAAAAGAGTTTTGGGACACAAATATACAGAGATTTTTTTTCTTTAAACTTAGAAATTTTTTAAACAGCCAATTATAATGAATTAATTTAATAAATTGCTATATTTGAACTTATTAAAAGGAAATTAACTTAATATTTATTGTCAGCTTAAACAATCTAGTCGAATTAAGAAGAAGTGGTTCAGTCAGCATATAAAATGGAAGGATTAGAATCGAACCAAAGTATAAATGGAAAAATGGCGGGTTTTGCCAGTGCGACAGGAGTTCCTACAAACTGGAAGATAGAGATTTTATGAAAGAAAAGGTAAATAACGATAGTTTTGGTTTCTCTAGAGGGAATGGATGGGAATAGCTGTTGTAGCCGATGGAAGCGGCACTAACAGTAGTGCACGTTTAGCTGCAGATTTGTCTCAAAGTGCTTTTCATGATTCTTTAAAGAGTCAAATTGGGAATAATAAGATAAACACCGTGTAAGACGGTGGGCGTGCTTTTCTGACCGCAATGGACTCTGCACAAAAGAAAGCAATCGAAGCAAAAAATTTTACCACCTTTACGGCAACCCTAGCCCTTGATACAACGGATGGCAGGAAGATGCTTATTGTGGGTGGGATGGGAGATAGTCCTGCAGCAATAAGAAAAAAAGATGGTATGGCCGAGCTTTTAACACCTGACATAAAAAAGTATACAACTAGTGACACTGATCCTGGTGGACAAATGGGTTGTGACAGTATGCAAAACCAAAAAAATGCTGATTTACGCAACTTATTTATGACCGTCGTTATTGTGGAGGAGCGGGATACTCTTGTAATGGGTAGTGATGGGATGTTTGATAATCTGGATCCTGAAATGTCAAATCTAACCCCTTTCCAAGCATTTCAAGAGTTAAGAGGCCCTGGAAAATCTGAAGGATTAAAGGAACCAAATCTAGAGGAAACATGGGATCATTTTGTTGATAGACTTGATAGTCAAAAAAAAAGGAGAAACTGGAATTAATCGCATCAATGCTGCAAAAGAGTATCAAGATTTACAACGCATTAATAATCGATATCAGGAGATGAAATTAGAAAAAATTTGGGGAAAAGATGAAATAACAGTTAATGAAATGAACGACAAGGTTAATATACATTGTCAGAATTTGACAGAGGTATCACGCGAATATTTTCGTAGTCAGAATGATCCAAGTACTAGGCGTGAAGGTAAGATAGGCCAAAAAGTGATGGTAAAAAATGAAGAGGGATTAGAAACGGAGGGTGTCATAACAGGGAAAACTGATGATTGTACTTGTCTAGCCGTGCGTTATTAAAAAAATAAATAAAATTTATAAAAATGATTTCTTTAAGGCGCTAAAGTATATTTGGAAAAAAAAATGATTATTAAAATAATAAGTATGAAAATTACAAAATAGAAAAGACCACGATAGGGGGTCGCAAGGGGCTCATTACCTTGTTCGTAGGATGTTTTTCGTACAATGTGGATGTCAAAGTCGTTGCTGTTTGCCCCAAGTTGGTCAATTAAAGTACGCCTAAAAAGTGAATCAAGTGAAAAACGGCTTCCCATTTGACCAATGACAATTTGTGTTACTCCATGCTGTCTTGCGGTATGTGTGATTGCCTCAGCTACATTAGGGGCGTCCACGACTATAACTTCTGCGCCAAGGTCTCTGGCCATAGCTAGATTTTTGGAGAGAATTTCTTTATCGAAACTATTTAAGGAGGATCCATCTGCGACGTGTAAGGCAACCCAGGGAGCATTTAAATTAAAGGCTAGACGACGTGTGGTTCTTATGAGTTTCTGTGAATGAATAGTGTGGCTAATTGCAACCATGAGTTTTTCACGATGTTTCCATCCAATTGACCTGCCTGCAGTAGAAACCATGCTATGAAGGTCGTGGTCGATTTTTTCTGCTGCATACCGTAGAAGTATTTCTCGTAGAGCTGTCAGGCGATCTTCTTTGAAAAAGTTGCGTGTCGCAATTTCAGGCATATCACCCAAATAAACTTTACCTTGTTTTAGACGTTCAAGCAGTTCTTCAGGAGTAATATCAATCAATTCAATAAAATTAGCTGTTTCAATGATTGAATCAGGTACAGTCTCCCGAATTGAAATAGCCGTAATGCTTTCTATGAATTCTTTTATGCTTTCGATGTGCTGAACATTTAGGGTTGAATAGACGTCAATGCCATTTTTTAGAAGCTCGACCACATCTTGCCAGCGTTTAGCATGGAGGGCTCCAGGAATATTACTATGCGCCAGTTCATCAATCAGGACAAGCTTGGGCTTGGTGTTGATGATTTCTTCTAAATTAAGTTCTCCAAAAACTGAACCCTTATAGGAAATTTGTTGAAGAGGAATGATTTTAAGGCCTTTGAGGAGGGCTGCAGTCTCTTTTCTGCCGTGGGTGTCAATAATCCCAATTACTACGTCCTCGCCTTCGCGAGACAGTTTTTGAGCTGCTTCAAGCATGGCATAGGTTTTCCCTACGCCTGCGGCCATTCCAAGAAATATTTTTAGAGCTCCCTTTTCACTGCCACGTTCACTTTGTTGAATCGCCTGCAAAAGTTTATCAGGATTTGGGCGATCATCATTCATTGCTTTTGAGCGCTGTTAAAAATGCGTGAAAAAAGGCTATCCATACGAGCTTTTTTGTTGATAGCTTTGTAACCTTGTTTACCGTTAGCAACTTCATGTAAATTTTCAATTGCAATGAACGCTGAAGGGTCTTCACGGTAAATAATGTCTTTTAGGTCTGATAATTGCAGGCGTTCAGCGATGACATAAAGAATTTCTTGCTCTTCACCCGAGAAACCGCCACGACCATACATGACTGTAAGTCCAAGTCCAAGTTCATGAATGATTGCATCTGCAATACCTCTAGACTTTGATGAGATGATTAGCACAGATTTTGTTTCATCAAAACCGACAAGCACAAGGTCCATCACTTTAGCAACAACCATAAAAGTGATTAAAGAAAGTATGGGAGGATGCCAATCTTTAAAGAGAAGACCGCAGGCGCCAAAAACGAAAATATTGCACACAAGCACAACTTGACCAACAGTAAAGCCTGTTGTACGATTGATCATAATCCCAAGAATTTCAGTGCCGTCAAGGCAGCCGCCGTAACGAATAATTAGGCCGATTCCGATGCCATATATACAGCCACCGATGACCACAATTTCGATGGTTTCTCCAGTAAAAGAAAGATGGGGGAAATATTCGTGAAGAATATAGTTAAAGGCTGAAAATAGTAGAAGAGAGGTTACAGTGTGAATAACAAAAGTTTTGCCGATAAATCGGTAAGCTAAATAGATAAAAGGGAAAAGGGTAATGATAATAAAAAGTGGAAAATAACTAATCCCAAAAACGTTAGCAAGGATCATTGCGACACCCAGCGTTCCACCATCAATCAGTTGGTTCGGAAAGAAAAATACGGCGATCGCAAAAGCAGCCAAAAAAGCACCAAGAGTCATGGCCGCATACATGAATATTAGTGCGCTAACTGTTTTTGTAGATGGAGATGAGTGCATTTAAATACATAAAATAAAATTGTAAATACCTGGAAATTAGACAAATCGTCTTATCTCCAGGAAAAACTTATTATACGTGAAAAGCTGCTGAAAGTCAATGTCGATTTTAGTGAGAATCGCAAAGATTCAATGTAGAGACGCAAAGAAGACCAAAAAAGTATAAAGTAAATGGAATGCTTTTGTCTGTATTTGTTGGTTATTCCCACCCTCTTTTAAAAGCCATTAGTCCTCTACAATTTTCTAATTCCCTTTAAATCAACGGGATAGGGAATATTTTTGAGCTAAAAAGAAAAACCTATTGCTTGAAATGAGTAGATCTCATATATTGGTCATATGATCTTGGGGCGTATAGCTCAGTTGGTAGAGCTCCTGTCTTACACACAGGCGGTCATAGGTTCGAGTCCTTTTGCGCCCAATTTCATAGTCAATTTAGCTCCAGCGGGAGTAGTTCAATGGTTAGAGCACTAGCTTGTCACGCTAGAAGTTGCGGGTTCGAGTCCCGTCTCCCGCGTTCTCACTATATAGTCTTCTGACTTATCAGCGATAAAATTATCTTCGCAAAATTTCCTGCATTGCTAAATCTCTAAAGTCACCCAAAATGTCCAAATTATTTTGATTGAAATCGCGCGGTCGCGTATCTAGAATGCAAAAAGAACCAATGCAACTTCCCGAAGGAAGTATCATAGGTTGTCCAGCATAAAACCGGATGTAAGGGGAGGTCGTAACCAAGGGGTTATCTGCAAAACGATTATCCAAAAGGGTGTCAGGAACTATGAGGGGTTTTTTCTGAGGGATCAGATGAGCACAAAAAGAAGCCTCTCGGGTATTTTCTCTCGGCAGGTTAGCCCAAATAGTCTCTCGCGGCAGGTTACCACAAAATGATTTAAACCAATCCCGATTCGTGTCGACAAGGGTCAATAATGCATAAGGCACTTCAAAATACAATGCTGCGATGCGTGTTAAGCGGTCAAACCGCTCTTCAAAAGTGGTGTCAAGAATTTCTAATGCGTTAAGGTCAGCGAGTCTATTTGCTTCGTATTTAGGAGTGATAGGTCTTCTCCATCGATGGATATTGCGTAGCAGCCATGAGTGTATAAATGATTTGGCGTAAAGTTCTGAAAAGGGGGTAACGAGCGACCCTGAAATTTCATCTGGTAAATTTTTGATATCTTCTTCTTCGTTCACAATTGCGACGATGGGAATTCTGTAACCTAATTGATTCATTGCGTAAGATGTACTTGAAATGTCGATTTCGGGAGGATGGTTTTCTAGGATTACAAGTGTTGGAGGGTCATCACAAAATGATTGGAGAGCAGTGTCTCCTGTTTTCGTATATCTACATTTAGTTCCACTCTCTTCAATGCACTTGCAAAGCATAAAAGCTAGTGTCGAATTAGCAATTGCAATCAAAATAGACGGGTCCTCAATTGCAACGATTTCATGAAAGGGCGTGGGAAGTTTGTCAGTAAGGTGTAAATTTGCAGGATGTGCACTGACTTCTATTGAATGCCCTTCTGCGGCCCCAAAAACTTCCATTAATGAAGATTGCTCTTTTAGTTGTTGTTGAATTTGAGCTACCTCGGAATCTATGGTATTATCACTTTTGTAAGGGTCGTGATGTGTAAAAGCGACTTTTTTAACCAGGGCGTTTCGGCATAGCTCTGTCACATACTCGATTGTACCATGGCCCCATCCTCTTTTGGTTTTGTATTCTTCCATGGTGTATTGAGCGTCGAAGATAGCCAAATCGGCATGATTTATAAATGTCGTAAGCCGATTGTTTTGCCTGCTATGTTCGGTTTTTCCTTCCGCTAATTGCAGGGAGTAGGGTTCATGATCGCAGCAATAAACAAGCGAAGTGTTGTCGACTTCAAGACGATAACCTAGTGTAAGTGCTGGATGGTTGAGATAAAATGTTTTGACTATGATGTCGTCAATGGCAAATACCCCTTCAACTAGTTCGTGATAACGAACATTCGATCCTAATTGTTCTAAGGTTAGTGGGAAGCCCTGATACTGCATCTCTCCAATTAGACTCTGGCTAATGGAGTGCTCTAAACCTTTTGGAGCATAAATATCCCATTGGCTATTTGCGCTTAAGAATGGAAAAAAGAAAGGAATTCCCTGAATATGGTCCCAGTGAGTATGGCTGATCAGCAGAGCCCCTTTTTGTGAAGGGGGAAGAGTTTTACCTAAGAGGTGTAAGCCGGATCCACCGTCAATGACTACAAGTGTTCCTTTTGAAGAGCGCACTTCTACGCATGAGGTATTGCCTCCATAACGTAAGGTGTCCGCACCTGGTGTTGCTATAGACCCTCGAGTTCCCCAAAATGTTACTTTCATAAACAACTCCGTGACTTGCGCTGCATTAAACCCACTTGTGGGTTTAATTGCACAATATGGTTCGGTTGACTTTAGGGCAATTTGTTTAATTTTTAGGTGTAAGGAAATGGGATAAGGAGAGTGCAGACGCTTGATTCGTTAAAAATGAAAGTAAACTGGGATGAGGTGGTCGGGGTGTATGCCAAGATGAGTGAGCATCGATTTCAATTTATCGAAGAGTTTTTCCCTCGGGACATTGTTTGTAAAAGTATAGGCAAGCTTGACTTTACCCTCTTTGTATACGGTGACCGTAAATTCCATGTATTTAACTTTAATTTTTTGATCATTTTCAGTAAGATTAATTTTTAAACATGAGAGGGCAATGATGATTACATCAATTCGAGGAGAAATATTCTCACAAAATGCACAACAACAAAATATCCCTGAGCATCTAGACCCTATTGTCAAGTTATTTAACATTGTAGTAGGCGACGATCAGACCCATCTAGAGAAAAAGTGCATAAAAGCGTTGGTCGCTTCCTTCAAAACACATCGATTAACTTATATATCTCAATGGAACCCTGCTCATCTTGCGAAGTTAAAGGATCTTGCCCATAAAACAATCATGATCCATGCCATAAAACCTGGCTATGAAGAACTAATCGAGTACTTTGTTAATAATAAGATTGCCGTTGATGATTCGGATCTTCTTGGAAATACACCCCTTCATTATGCTGTAAGAAGGAATGTAATTCAAAGCATTCCTCTTTTATTAAAGCATTACTCACTTATAAAACTCAACAAGGCCATGCAATCCCCTTTGCATGTAGGGATCATAGAGGGTCGGCATGAAGCTGTTTCAGCTTTACTTAAAAAAGGGAAGGACATCCTCATTGCAGTTAAAGAAGGAAGGGGCACGTGGACCCCTTTAGCATTAGCAGTAAAGTATGGATATAATAGGTGCGTCGATCTTTTGCTAAATGCAGAATCCTTTTTTCAAGAAGTTGGAAACAGCGCGAACCTACTGCATGTTGCTATCCAATACCGCCATCCGGAAACTGTAGAATATCTTTTATCTTCCGATAAAGTGATGGCATGTCTCAAAGAAAAAGAGATTTCCTTTGAAAAGTTTATCGAAAAGAAAAACAGCGATGGACAAACCCCTCTCAGCCTTGCGGCTAAGCTAGGAGACGTGATTTCAATCCAGCTCTTAGTTGATAAAAGAGCTTCTTTAGAAACGAAAGATTTTTACCACTCCTGTCCTATCCACCATGCTGTAAAAGAAGGACAATATGAAGCGGTTAGGCTTCTCACTTTGCTCGGGGCTAATATCACAGCATGTGATGGAGAAGGGAAAACGCCGATAGAAATTGTAAGAAATGGCAATACTTCGATAGAACGTTCCATCTTCGACTTTCTTTCTTCTGCAGAAAAAGAGGGGTTTTTAAGCGATGAACAGAAGCAAATTCTAATGAAGTCCAGTTTTGAGGCCTCAAAATCCTATTTCGATAGATCCTTTTTCCAAGCAAGTTTAAGCACCTCTGCAGGAGCCTATACAAGGCATATTGATATCCCTGCTGCTGGTCTTGAAAAGCCTTTTGACGGAAGAGCAAAGCTTTTTGATCAATTGAAAAGTTTTTGTTTGCCTAAGGAATGGACTCCAAAAACTGCAACCCCCCTTGCTCTTTTGACAACATCTACGATAGATAAAGTCGAAGCTGCTGTTGCATTTGCCCATGGGCATGCGGAGAAGTTTTCCCTCATCAAGTATATTCATTGTACAACAAAAGGATCAATCCTTAAAGGATATCAAGAACTTGCAGACTTCTTCCATATTATCTGGGAGGGTGAAGCCTCAATTATACAGATCAATCGAGAACTCGAGAAGGCCGCTTTCAGTAAAAAACCTTGGTTTCTCATCCTGGATGATGTCAAATCCAATACTATAAAAACGGTTCCCCTCCCCAAAAAAGGAGGAGCGATTCTAGCCCTTTCTTCCGAAAACCAACCCATCTGGCCAGATGAGGAAGTCGTCTTTGAAATTTCTTCTTTAAAAGATTCAAGCCATATTCAAAATCAAAGCCCTCTACATAGGGCAGCGCAAAGCGGCAGAATGCTGAATGTCGCCCACTTAGTCATGCAAGGTCAAAACATTAATGAAGTCGATGCATCAAATAGAACCCCTCTTTTAATTTCAACACAAGCTGGACATGATGAGATAGCCGTGTTTCTCTTGGATATGGGCGCAAAAATGAACATCTTAATCAACGACACAAAAGACTCCGTTTTACATGTTGCTGCGATGCAAGGAAATGCAGAGCTTCTTAGTTATTTTCTCAAGCACCCAGCTAGCAAAACTCTCATCAACCAGGGCGATTATGAAGGAAAAACCCCTTTGCATAAGTCTGTATTTGGGGGAGATTCAAAGCACGCTTGTGTCGACTTGCTTTGTAAACATGGGGCAGATGTCTTAGCAAAAACTCACCATGGTTATATTGCTTTACATTGGGCTTGTAAGTACGGGCATCTTGAAAGCACAAAGATCTTGATCGAAAAAAAATCCCCCATAAATCTCCTTAATGTCAATGATGATAGTCCATTTGATCTTGCGATGAAGGAAGAACAGTATGAAACGGTCCATTATTTGCTAATGACCCAAAAAAGGCTTCCAAAAGCAGAGAAAAGGAGCAATCAAAGCCTCGCAGATTTTTATCAATACCAAATCATGCAGGCTCAACTTGGCAACCATATCGAAGAGCAGATCCTCTATCTCATCAGTCTCATTAATCTTTATCATGGGGAAAACAAACTGCAAATGAGCTCTAAAGTTCTCACTGAAACAATTGAACTTCAAAGGGCCAGCTTAAACAATCCTAATCTAGAAAGATACCTTTCTAGATTGCAATAAAGCCCATTCCCAAGGCTTTTTATAGAAAATGGCATCAATGCGTGAATTGGAAAATTTTTTACATCAATAGTTTTTTTTAAGGAGAAGAATGGAGCCAGTAGTAGAACTATTAAAACAATCTGAACCGTCTTATTTACCTAATTTAGATAATAAGGATAAAGCAATCCATCTTCCAGTCATACAAAAGGCTCTAGAAGTTTTGTTTCCGAAGAATGAAACGAAAATTTTAAATGTCTTTGATCTATTCGATAGAATATCTGAGTTAAGTAAAAATAACTCTAATCTTCCACCACTCATTTCTTCTAAGCTTGGAATGCCTGAAAAGGATCTTTTTCACCCAGATATTCTACCCAAGCTTAAGGCATTGCCTTCTATAGAAATCAGAAAAATTAGAGATGAGTTCCTTTTGACGAATTTCGCTACACTTATTAGTTCAATGAATAAGATGCAGCTGTGCTTTGAGGACTTGCGATTGGGGATTATAAAAGAATATAACTTGTTATGTGGAGGGGCTTCTATACCTAGTTTTGAAGACTCATTAAAGGCATATCATGCATTTTATAACCTCATTAGTGCTCAAGAAATCAAAAGTAAAACAAGCATGGGTTCTTTATTTCTTAAAGAAGCAGAAAATCGGTTGGAAGGAGTTGAGGAAATAATGCCTGATGAAGACTTGCTCCTATCACTTTCTGTTTGTAATGGAAATAGTAAAGAGTGGGAGCGAGCTTTACTTAAAGACTTTTATTTAACCACTAATAAAATAAAAGCTCTTCAAACAGTATTAGAAAATGCCAAAACAGACATGTATACAGCTATCAATAAGTTTAAACGAAAATTTTGTTTTTGGGCTCATCATTGTGCTGCAAGAATCAATCCTTTGAATTGGGGATATGCAATTTCAAAACAAAAATTTTACCGTCTGTATGATTGGGGATTCTATGATTACATCGGCAACCCCATTAAATTTGAAGATGGATTTTTAATAAAATTAGATTCTCGTCCTGGTGAAGGCTTGCAGGAAAGCAATGTAACGGATGAAGGTTCCTTTGATAGTGATAATTGTGATAGTCTTCATTTTAGGCACTCTACATCAGGAGCTGAATTACATCTTTCCGACGTAAAAGAGGAAATATAATGACTGGCATCGATTGGATCAGGCAAATACTTTTAAAAGATTTCACAAAAGGGTAATCGCACATGAATTGATCATGTACAGTTATGCAACGGTCTCAACGATAAACAATCAGCGTGAATTTCTTTTAAGTTGATCTTCTCCAAACGTACGCTAAGGAGTATTAAAAATTTTCAGGCTTTGACGTGATCACTCCTCCAAATGAGGACTGCGACCCATTTTCCGTAAAAAGTTGCATTATTGTATTAGGCATGTACTACTTTGTGAATCATCGATTTTGATTATTGGTTTGGTTTGATCTTTTGAACTGATAGCCTCGATTTTTTGCGGAGATTTCAAAAATTCAGGATATTCCTTGGCAAGATTTTCAATTTGCAAGAGGGATTCCTTTACTTTCTGAAATTGTATTTTACAGAATTTGCCTTGCTCATAAAAACAAAGACAATCGTCTTGTTGGAAGATGGCTTGATTTTCTTGAATACATTTTACGGTAATTGCTAAAACATAGATCGATTGATTAGGATCTTCTTTATGACATGCAATAAGAGCGCTCAAGGGAGTAGAATTAAGAAGACAAGATTCAAAGGTAGGTAGCAAAGTTTCAAAAGATTTATAAAAATTGTGCAATAAATTAGGGTTTGATTTTAGATGGGAGGAAAGGTCGCATGTTTTTAAGGCATATGCTGCAGATCTCATAACATGCCAGAACCCATCTTCATGAGCATGTTCAAACAAAGGAATGATAGATTCTGGATCGATTTGAATGATTTTGCCAAGAGCCTCTGCAGCAGTTACTCTGACTTGTCCCTCTTTATCTTTGATGGCGGCAGATAACCAAGGAATAGCAGATTTTGGATGGGTTTGACCAATTTTTCCAAAAGCTTCTGCTGCAGCTTTCCTTACCAATGTATCTTTATCCTTCAAGAGATCAGCAAGCAAAGGAAGGGTAGCTTGAGGAAAGGTTTGACCAATAGAGCCAAGAGCTTTTGTTACAGCAGCTCGTTTGAAGCTATCATTTTCATCTTTGAGGGCATAAGTAAGTAAATAAATCACAGGTTCCAGATAGGTTTGACAGATTTGGCAAAGGGCTTTTGCTATAGCCTGGCAGGACTCATAGTTTCCCTTTTGGAGGGCGTTAACGAGCAAAGGAAGAAAAACTTCTGGATAGGTGGGATTTAGTTGAGCAAGAGCTTTTGTTAAAGTCTTTGTCATGTACATATCTTTGAGGATATTTGTAAGCAAAGGAATAAGAAGAGTAATAGATTCCGGGTGGTTTTTTCCTATTAGGCAAAGGGCTTCTGCAGCTCCCTTTTTGGTCCAATCCTCATATTGGAGGGCATCAGCTAGTAATGGAATGATATGTTTTGGATGAATTTGACCAAGTTTCCCTAGTGTTTTTGCTGCTTGTTCTCCGACAAATGTATCCTTATCTTTGAGGGCTACTTTTAGCAAAGGAATAAAAGAAACAATAGATTCTGGATGAGTTTTAGCTAGTTGACCAAGGGTTTGTAATGCAGTTTTTCTGACCTGAGAATCTCTGTCTTTAATAGAATTAGCTAGTAAAGGAAATGGAACGATAGATTCTGGATAAGTTTGACTTAGACGATAAAAGACATCTACAGCGGCCCTTCGGACCTGATCATTTGCATCTTTAAGGGCATCAGTCAGCAAAGGGATTATTGTTTCAGGATAGGTTTGACTTAAACGATCAAGGGTTTTCACTACATTCTCCCTGATCCTCTCATCTTTGAAAGCATCAATCAGCAAAGGGATTATGGGCCCTGGACAGATTTGGCTTAAGTGATCAAAGGCGCTTATTACAGCTTTTTTAATATCCAAGTCAGCTTCTTTAAAGGCATTAGCCAGCAAAGAAATAACAGCTTCGGGATGGAATTGCCCAATTTTGGTTAAAGTATCTACAGTCATTTCTTTGACTGTCCGGATGTAATTTTTGAGATTGTTATGAATCATAGATTCTGAAAAGGGACAACCTCTTGGGTCAATGGCTTTTGCTATCACCTTTTTTACATCATAGTTGTAGTTTTTGAGAATATCCCCCAACAAAGGCATTACAGCTTTCGGATGGATTTGACCGATTTGGCCAAGTGCTTTTATTGCAGCCTCTGTAACCGCAAAGTTGTTATTTTTGAAAATACCAGCGATGAAAGGGAGGATAGATTCTAAATGGGTTTGACCGATTTGACCTAGGGCGATTATCGCAGCTTCTGAGATCCATGGTCTCGGGTTCAAATAATCATCAAGAGGATCGAGGGCCTTGATTTCGATTGCTGCCTGTTCATCTTTATCATTTGCATCTTTAAAAACATGCATCAACAAGGGAATAGCAGCATCAGGATGGGCTTGACCTATTTGACCCAAGGCCTTTGCTATGTCTTTTCTGAGCCTTAAATTTAAATAGTTGTTATTTTTGAGCGTGTTAATAAGTAAAGGAAGAATCAGTTGAGGATCGGTTTGACCTATTTGACCAAGGGTTTTTATTATATTTTTCTTGACATCCTCATTTTTAGTTGAAAGGAAACAATTAAATTTAGGGATTAAAAACTGTTTGGCTCCCTGAGGACTGATCTCGCATGTTTCCATAACATGTTTGATCATGGGATCTAGCCATGGTTTAAAAGTTATCTTTTCGCGCCAGAATTCGATGGCTTGTTTATAAGATTCAATTTTTTTCAATCTGCTTTGCCAGCCGCATTCTTCCAAGCAATGCACTTTTAGAAGAGTGGAATAAAAACCCACATGATCTTTAGGGCTATCCAAAATTTCGAAAAATTCATTTAAGTTTTCAAAATCACCTCCCTCATTCCTCAGAAGGCCGGCTACAAACCACATGACAACTTTATAGCGAGGATCAAACTTCACCGCTTTAATACATTTTACAGCTTCAAATGCCTTGTCTTGTAAGAGACGTACGAGATAGCGCGCAGCAAAAAACTCTTGGAAGGTGAGATGAAGAAAAGAATATTCATTGTGCAAGAATTGTTCGCTGTCTCCGGTGGAGAGGAGAAAACCACTGGCGGTACACGCTTGAGTAAATAGCTCGGTTCTTTCTTCAGTAGGCGGGTAGCTGTAATAAATCTCCTCCATCTTTCCATGATTAAAGGAAAAATACAATTGCCTTTGTTGCATACCTGTCCAGGCAATGGATTCTAAAAGATTGAAAATTTGATTGATTTGAGAATCACGCTTTAAATCACCTTGCGTGTATTCCCATACCTCCGGCCGGCCTATTTTTTCGAGAAACCGCTTTTGGAGGATCAACGTGAGCTCTTCGTAGAGGCCTGTCATTGAACGGATTAATGAAATATCCCCCCTAGATTTTTTTAAAATGGAGCAAACAAGCTCAAGGTTGATAGGAATATGGCAGAGGCCGAAAACAATGGGGTTTTGGCGGATTTTTTGAATAAGAGCTTGTGCACTGCTTGGAAAAGATTTTTGAATGTAGAAATTGATCGTTTTTGTGGCGAATCCCACATTTTCGATGGTTGCATCCGCTTGGACTCGATGAGCAGCGTGAGGCCGCGATGTGATGATCCAATGTGGAAATTGTAGAAGCTCATCGACAATCTTTTTTTGAAGGCTATTTTTTTCAAACGCTATTTCATCCAAGCCATCCAAGACAAAAAGGACACGCTCTGCATTGTGCTTGAGGTAGTCTGCAATGTCCTTAACGTAAAGCTTTTGGTCTTTTTCTTGACAGCAGGTACGAAAAAGAAATGAAGCAACAGTTTCAGCAGAGTGAATATTTTGAAGTTTTCGAAGAGGGATCCAAAAAAGGGCGTGGAACTTCTCTCTCCACAGTTTGTCTTCGGCCCACTGGTGGGCGATGTGCTGGCAAAGGGTGCTTTTGCCAATGCCTGCTCTACCAAGAATGATGAGGCGATTTGGAGTTTTGCCTTCCTGAGTTTTAAAGAGGGCATTGAGTTCAATGGGCTTTTTTGAGGCATGAATGTCTTCCCAGCTATTAATGCGGTGTTCTTCAAAAGCCTTTTTCTCTTCCTTTTTGTCCTCTTCTTTGTTGTTGTGAAGGAGAACAAGTTCCGTATAAATTTCTGCAATAGGAAGAGCTTCGCCCAAAAGGCGAGGAATTGTATTACGGCCTTTGTAGCATGTTTTAAGGGACTGAATTATCAATTGTGAGGCGTTTATCGGCCTCTCAACTCCTTCTAGGCCTAAAAGGCTTTCATCTAAAAGATGGCGAAGGACATGCATCCTTTGGCAATTTTCAAGTCTTTGACCTATTTTATTTTGGGCAATCATCGATTTTGTGATGCGGCAAGCTTGAATTCTTATTTTGCCACTTCCTCGATAATCTTGGGTGATTTCATAGTCCTTAGTCCCATCGCATAATATTCCCTCAACCTCATGTGTGGATTTATTGGCCACAAAAGATCCTGAGTTGCCTGCGAAGGCATCTAAATCGCAATCAAAAAAATCAGCTTCTGCATTTCCTCGAACACGACCATTGTATGTTAATTTAAGAGGCAATCCATTGGGATGGCCTAGCATATAAAGCTCGATGTTGTTAGAAATTTTTTCTGTTAGATTCAGGGGGAGTGGAGGATAAGACACTTCCTTATCCAGCTTAAGAAGAGCCCAGTCAGTCCATTCTGAGAAGCCTGTATTTTTCCCGCGTAATCGAAAATATTGATGGGCTATTACTGTGACTTTAAACACTTGATTCTCTTTGAAGAAATAATCATATCGGTTCTTCTTGACATCATGAAATCCAAATACTAAGCGTGTAGCTTGTATTAATCTTGTATTAAGCTCACCCGAATCCATCTGACAAACACAGTGGGCTGCTGTCAAGGCTAATTGTTTTCCCACTAAAAAAGCTGTTCCAAATCCTGCAGCATATTCATTGCGAAAAGCCTCGCCTTCTCCAAATTGTACATCTTGAAATTCAGGATTTTGTTCTTGCTGCTGGACAAGAGTGGGGAGGTCATCGCTAAATTGCCATCCTCCCTCCCGTTTCTTTAGAAAATGTTTATGAACTAGACAAGCTACACTTTGAGCTTGGGCTTTGATGGTTGCTATAAAATCGGAAGATAAGTCTAAATCCTCCAATTGATTCAGGTTATACCGGTTATCAAAGTTGCTATAAAGAGCTTTTGGAATATGCTGCATCGCCTTACCTTCTTGAACGTCGCTTCTATACTGCAGGGCAGTGAATTTTTTCGGAATTCACTGCCCTGCAGTATAGTTCATAAAAACATCTTACGGAGATCATGAGAAGTTATTCAATCAATAAATTGACATGATTAATTTTGTAATTTTTTACTCGGCACGTACGTTACTTTTTCGCTGAGGTTATTGGACTGAGCAAGCACTATCTTCCTTATCTTCTTCTTTGTATTTATTGTCATACTGGCAAGCCTGTTTTTCAATTTCAAGCAAAGCCTCGGTGACATTAGGGAATTTGACTTTGCAAAGCTTCCCTTGTTCGTAAAAACAAAGAAAGTTTTCTTCCTGGAAAAGGGATAAGTTTTCTTCAATGCATTTCATTGCAATTGCTTTGCAATATACTGAGGGTTGAGATAAGTCTTCTTGATAACAGGTAATGAGGGCGCTCAAAGGAGTTGAGTATAAAATAATTTCCTTTTTGCAAGGGTATAATAGATTAGGGTAAGATTTCAAATAGGATGAAAGATCGTATTTTACAAGTGCATTTACTGCCGTTTGTTTGACCCGTTTATCCTTATCATTGCGTGATATTGCAAGTAGGGGAATAGCAAATTGCGGGTCAGCATGCCCCAATTTACCAAGGGCATTTGTTGCTGCGTTTCTAAGAGACCACCAGTGGTGATTTTTGAGAAAGTCTACAAACAAAGGAAGGACAAATTGTGGATCGGCGTGACCCGCTATGCCAAGAGCTCCTGCAGCTGCCTCTTGCATATCTCTATTTTTATTTGATTTAAGTGCCTTAGCAAGCATAGGTAGGATGAGTTTGGGGTTGGCATGGCAAAACTTGCCAAGGGCTTCGATTGCAGCTACTTTGATATCCTCTTCAATATCTTTGCGAGCATTCACAAGCAAAGGGATGACAATCTCGGGGTCGGTTTTGTCGTCTAAATAATCTCGCAAGACGTATATTGCAGCTAATCTTGCCTTTTTGTCTTGATGTTTGAGTAATTGAGAAAGAATAGGGAGGACGATTTCCGGGTCCTTTGTGCCAAGTAACTTGCTAGCGAATGTTGGATTACCAAAAACAATAATGTGTTTTTGGGCATCAGTTAATAAACACTCAATACAATCTAGATCGAATTCCTCTAAATTGCGAAAGATTCTTATTGCAAGCTCCCTGATGCTCTCATCGCTATCTTCCATAGCATTCGTAAGTAAAGGAAAGATCAACTTGGCGTGAAGCTGAATTAAGTTGTCAAGCCCCTTTAGTGCATTCATTCTAATAGACGCGTCTTCATCTTTGAGGGCATCAGTTAGTAAAGGAAAGAGCCATTGTGGATCAGCACTATTTAAGAATCCAAGAGAGAACGCTGCACATCCTCTGATTTCCTTGTCTTCATTTTTCATCAAATTTGACATCAATGGCAAGACGAGCTTAGGATGGTTTTCTCCTAATCTCCCTAGAGCTAATATTGCGAGTGCCTTCAGTTCCTTGTTTTCTCCTTGGATCGCGTTAGTAAGTAAAGAAAGGAAGCGCTCAGGGTTATTTTTAGTCATTTCGATCAAGAATGGTATTATTGTTATCAATGGGCCATTATTTTTAGTGGCTTCATCAAGCAATTTAAAGAGACGTTGAGGGTCAGCATCGCCTATTTGAATAATGCCGCTTATTGCAGCTACGCTTTCTTTATCTTTGAGGGTATCAATAAGCAAGGGAAGAACCCATTCAGGATTAGCTAGGCCTAATCTGCCAAGCATATGGATTGCATTTGTTCTGACTCGTTTATTTTGATCAGATGTGTAAGAGCTGAGCATGGGGATCAAGAATTGCTTAGCACCTTGAGGGCTGATTTCAAATGTTTCCATCAAATGTTTTAATAGAGGATCATACGATCGCTCTGCAAGAGGCTGCTGCTGCATCATCGATTTAAAAGTTTTTACAGTAAATTCTAATACGAATGTCAGTGGGCATGTGCTGGTTTCATCCCATTTGTTGAGATCCATCTTTTGACACCATAGATGGATGTTTTGCTCGTAGAAGTGAAGGTTATGCAATTTTTTTTGCCAACCACATTCTTCTAGGCAACGCACTTTCAATAGAGTTTCATACAAACCAATGGAGTCTTTAGGTGTATCTAGCAGGCTAAAAAAAGCATTAAGATGATGGAATTCACCCCCTTCCTTTCGCAAAAGACCGGCAACAAACCCCATGACGATTTTATATCGAGGATTAAATTTAACTTCTTGCATGCATTTTGCAGCCTCCTTGGGATTGTCATATAAAAGTCGGACTAAATAACGAGCTGCAAAAAACTCCTGAAATGTTAAATGGAGAAAGGAATATTCGTTGAGCAAGAATTGTTCGTTATCTCCTGTGGATTGTAAAAAGCCGCTTGCACACATGTTCTTAAAAAGAGGTTCTCGCTTCTCAGCCTGAGAAGAGGGGTAGCTATTACAATATATATTCCTCATTGCTCCTTGGTTAAAAGAGAAGAACAGCGCTTTTTCTCTCATCCCTTCCCAAGCCATGGATTCTAGCGATTTAAAAGCCAAAGAGATCTCAGCATCATCTTTTATATCTTCCGGCTCCCAGTGCCAGGCAGAAGGTTTCCCTAGTTTATCTAAAAAAAGCCTCTGAAGAATCAAAGTAAGCTCCTCATAAAGCCCTGCCATGGAGCAAATATTGGAAATGTCACCTTTGGATTTTTGCAAGATAGAACAAACAAGTTCAAGGTTGATGGGGATGTGGCAGAGGCCAAATATAGTGGGATTTTGACGAACTTTCTGGATCATCCCTTGGGAGTTTTTGGGAAATGATTTTTGAATGTAAGCCTCGATTGTGTTGGTAGCAAAACCTACATTCTCAATCGTAGCATCTGCACGAATCGACGTTGCTGCATGAGGGCGCGATGTGAGGATCCAATGGGGAAACGCAAGGAGTTCATCCACAATAGTTTTTTGGAGGCTATCTTCTTCAAGAGTCACTTCATCAAGGCCATCTAAGACAAAAAGAATGCGCTCTTTATGTTGCAGGATGTAATCTGCAATGTCTTTGGGATAAAGTGCAGACCCATGCTCTTGGCAGCAGGTTCGAAAAAGAAAAGATGCCGTTGTCTCAACAGAGTGGGCGTGTTGCAATTTGCGAAGGGGAACCCAAAAAAGGGCATCGAATTTCCCGGGCCAAATGCTGGTTTTAGCCCATTGGTAGGCAATGAATTGGCAAAGAATGCTTTTTCCGATGCCCGCTCGACCTAAAATGAGGAGTTTTTTTTGCTCTTTGCCATCGTTGTTAAAGAGGTTTTTCAGTTCAATGGGTTTTTTAGTGCCATGGACGTCTTCCCAACTATTGATCCGATGCTCTTCAAAAGCGGCTTTCTCATCATTTTTGTCTTGTTCTTTGCTTTGTTCCAGAAGAACAAGTTCTGTATAGACATCCTCAATCGGAAGAGCGCTATACATAAGGCGAGGGATCGTATTTCGACTTTTATAGTTGTCTTGCAGGGATTTTACAATAAGTGCAGAACTGTTTTGCTGATCGACCACTTCTAGTCCCAAAAGTTCAGGACTCACAAGAAAGCGAAGGGTATCGATTCTTTGACAATTTTCCAGCCTATTACCCACTATGTTTTGCGCGATTTGTGATTTTGTGATGCGGCATGCCTGAATCTTTCGTTTGCCTTTATTCTTATAATTATCTGTGATTTCATAGTCTGTACATCCGCTGCAAAGCATGCCTGAACCCATTTGTGTTGATATGGCGGCAATAAAAGAGCCTGAGTTGCCTCCAAAGGCATCTAAATTGCATTCAAAAAAGTCTTTATGAGTATTTCCTTGAATAAAACCTCCTCCTGTAAATTTAAGGGGAAGGCCACTCGGGTGCCCCAGCATATAGAGCTCAAGTTTGTCTGCTACTTTTTCTGTCATGTTCATCCGAAGAGGAGTGAAAGGAACCTCTTCTGTTAGCTCAAGAAGCGCCCAATCGGTCCACTCTGTGTAGTTGTGATTTTTATCCCGAAGTCTGATGAATTGATGTGCCACCACTTTTTTGATTTGATACACCTTGTTTTTGGCAAAGAAATAGTCGGAAGGCTTTGCTTTAATTTCATGGAAGCCGAAGATTAATCGAGTCTGCTGGATCACTTTTTCATCGAGAGTATTACTATCCTTTTCGCAGATGCAGTGGGCGGCTGTTAGTGCTAGGCGTTTTCCTAATAAAAATGCTGTGCCAAAACCAGGTGCAAGCTCATCCTTAAAGGCTTCTTGTTCTCCAAAAGAGGCGCCTTCAGGTTGAAATTGCCGCTCCACACTTTGACTTAGAGTTGGCGTCCCAGGATGAAATTGCCAACCGGCTCCTTTTTCGATCAGAAAATCTTTATGAACAAGACAGGCGATGCTTTCTGCTTGCTTTTTGACAGTGGAAATAAAAGACTGATCTAATTTTATCGAATCAAGCTCATGCAGATTGAGTCTTTGGTCGCCATCTCCATAAAGGGATTTGTTTTGGCTTGTATTTAAAGTGATTTGCACGCTTCGAGTGAGATCGGTATTGTTCATGTTCATTCCTTCATTCTTTTATGATAAGAGCATCTTACTGGAACAACGGAGAATTTTCAAAAGATTATTTGGCTTTAAAAGACTTTACTATATCCATTATTTCTCTCATTTCCAAGTAAGCTTAACTGTCTAAACAGAATAAAGTTGTGATTCTGATTGATGAGTACGGTTATCCTTTGATCAATAGCATTTCCTCTGCAGAGGTTTCAATAGAAAACATAGCTGTTTTGGTCCTATTCACCCACATAGGTAACACTTTTTAGAAAATCTGAAATAATTAAAGGCCAAATGAACGAGGTTTTCTAATGGTGTAACCGATTGAGCCTTTTGCGCTAATTTTTTAGTGCGATAAAAGGATTGGATCGCTATGAGTGGACAATTAAGCCTCGGAATCAGAGAGCAAACATACTACACGCAAGAAAATGAAAATCTGGTCTATTATCTATGGGATGGAAAACCTTTTAATGCCCTTCCCTACCATACAGAAGACAAAGTTCGTATTCCTTTGATTAAAAACTATAATTGGATGAATATTCAAAGATCCTATAAGAAGAGGAGTATGCTTTCAGATCAAAACGCCTATGAGGACATGTGATTTCTTCTATAAATATTAAATGTTCTTTGAACAAATCTTTGCATGCTGGTTACGATCAACGAAAAAATTTGAATGAGCTTAAGTCTGTAGGATTAGATCCACTTTTTATCGATAAGGTGAAAAAGCAAGCAGAAAGTGTAGCTTGCCTTATTGAAAAAAAGTATCTTCTAAAACAAGAGGGAGGAGGCTACCAGCTTTCCCTGGAGGCTCCTGTTCTTGTCAAGCGTGCGGAATATGCATTTTTAAAGGGATAAAGAGAGCCTTTCGATTTAGCTCAACCAGAGCCCAGTCTGTCCATTCAATAAAAGTCTGGTTTTTGCCTTGATTCTTGTGTATTGGTGGCTGACCACTTTTTTGATTTGATAGACTTGCTTGTCTGCAAAGAGTTTGTTAGCATTTTGAAAGCCGATGTAAGTTGCAGCTATCACTCTTTTATCATTTTCTTCATATTAAAGTTATCGTCTTTATGAAGATGCCCATTTTATCCACTAAAAATTTTTTTTTCAGAACCAAAGTGAGTTTTTTATAAAGATCACTCATGGAATGGATTTGAGAAAGATCCCCTTTGGAGGGAGTCTTGCCCTCCAATCAATGGGGTCTTTGATGGCGCTTGCAAGCAAAGGAAAAATCATTTGCGGATTGACTTTGCTTATCCTCCGTCTGGCTTCGTATGCATTCATTTTGACACAACAAGGGTCTTTGTCTTTAAGAACGGATTTTGACGAATTTTTTCGATAATAGTTTGGGAATTCTCTAGAAATACCTTTTGAATGTAAAGATCGATCGTTTTTGAAGCAAAACCTACATTTTCTATCTTTGCATCTGCTTGAATCGACCCGGCTGCATGAGGACGAGATGTTATGATCCAATGAGGGTATTTCATTAAATCATCAACAATTCTTTTTTGAAGACTATTTTTTTCAAGGATCACCTCATCTAGACCATCCAAGACAAAGAGGATCCGTTCTTTATTTTCATTAAGATATTTTTCAACATCTTGTGAATAAAGATGGGAGCTTTTTTCTTGGCAACAAAGACGAAAAATAAAGGAAACAACAGTTTCAGCTGAGTGCACATGTTGAAGCTTCCTCAAAGGAACCCAAAAAATGATATCGAACTTTTCCTTCCAAAGCTTGCCATTTGCCCATTGATGAGCGATGTATTGGCACAAAGTACTTTACCAATACCGGCTCGACCAAGAATCAAGATCCGTTGATCAGTTTTATTATTATTTTTTTCAAAAAGATGGGAGAGTTCAATGGGCACTTTTGATGAAGCACGGATGTCTTCCCAACTATTAATCCTTCGTTCTTCAAAAGCATTTTTTTCTTTATCTTTATCTTCTTTCATATCTTGTTTCGTGTCTTTGCAAAGGAGTACTAGCTCTATATAAAGTTGATCAATCGGAAGGGCTCGATTTAATAGGTGGGGGATTTCATTTTTGCATTTATAATTCTCTTTAACAGATGAAATAATCGATTCTTTAATGGACCATGCAAGCAATCTTTTGGGCTTGATCCTTGAGAAGTTCAATAAAATCGGGAGGGAGGTTCAAGTCATGGAGTCGGTGGAAGTCGTATCTATAATCACAGTTATTATAAAGTCCTTTTGAGATCACTTAAATGCCTTCTGGTTATTGAATGGAACACTTTTCATTTGAAAACTCCGGATATTCGGGAACCCTTTTTTCAATTTGTATTGCGAATGGACGAGCATCGGGGAAATCGATGGTGAGGAGTCTTCCTTGTTCATAAAAACAAAGGGTATTTTCAATTTGGAAGAGAGGTAAATTTTCTTCGATGCATTTTTTGGTGATCGCAGCAGAATAAGTGGAAGATAGGGAGGGGTTCTTTTTCCAGCATGTGATGAGAGAGGTTAGTGGGGTTGAGGATAGAACGATCTGGTCGGTGACTACTGTTAATATGTCAGGATTATCTTTTAAGTGAAGGGCAAAATCGAATGTGGATAGGACCTCGACTGCGGTCTTTCTGATAACAGCATCTTTATCTTTGAGAACCTGAAGCAACTTAGGTATAACCT
Organism: Parachlamydiaceae bacterium; assembly: GCA_013813265.1. GTDB lineage: Bacteria > Chlamydiota > Chlamydiia > Chlamydiales > Parachlamydiaceae > JACCRY01. The sequence continues at coordinate 9,547 of JACCRY010000138.1, read as the reverse complement.
TTAGAGGTTCTGCCTGGCCTACTTTCCCAAGTACGAGGATTGCAGTTTTTCTAACCCAGAAAATTTCATCTTGGAGAGCTAGAACTAGCGCAGGAATAACTCCATGAGGATCAACAAGGCCTAATTTCCCGAGTGCATTGATTGCAGCGATTCCATCAGATTCATTTTCTTTATTTTTAAGAGCCAGAACAAGCGAAAGGATAACTTCTTGAGGACTTGCATGGCCTACTTCTCCAAGTGCTTTCACTGCAGCTCTTCTGACTTCATTATTTTCATCCTTAAGAGATAAAAGTAGGTTAGGGATAACTCCATGAGGATTCGCATGGCCTACTTTTCCAAGGATTTTGGCTGCGCCTTCTCTGACATTACAGTCTTCATTTTTGAGGGCCTGAAGCATTAGAGGGATCATAGTTTGAGGGTCAGCCTGACCTACTTTCACAAGTGCTTGAATGGCAGTTTCTCTGATATTATAATCCTCATCTTTGAGAATTGGAAGCAGCGCAAGGGTAATCTTCTGAGGATCCGCCCAGCCCATTATTCCAAGAATCTTAACTACATCATGTTTGACCCGCCAATCTTTATTTTTGAGGGCTAGAAACAGTGCATGAATAACAGTTTGAGGGTCAACCTGCCCTATTTGATAAAGAGCAGTAATTACAGCTTCCCTGGTCCTAAAATGTTCGTCTTTGTTTTTGAGGAGGTTGAGAAGTGAAGGGACAATTGCTTGAGGATTATCCACTCCGACCTTTCCAAGGGTTGTGACTGCATTTACTCTAACCCTGCAATCTTTATCTTTGAGGGTGTTAAGCAGCGAGGGGATAGCTGTTTGAGGATTAGTCTCAAGAGCTATTCTGTCTTGAAGATCTTTAAGAGCCTGGAGCAGGTCAAAGAGTTCAGTTTGTGGATCAATTGCATCAACTGCAGAACTTATAATCATCCAATCTTCTTCTTTGAAAGCTGGAAGTAGGGTAGATAGAATCAATGTAACTGTTTTAGGTGCAACCTGGGCTATTTTTCTTATAGCTATGACTACAGGTTCGCTATCTGTGCTGAAATTCCCGTTTTTGAGAGCTGAAATCAGCGCGAAGATAACAGTTTGCGGATCGGCACCTCCTCTTTGTCCAAGAGCTTCGGCTGCAGTTCTTCTGACAGACACCTCTTTATCTTCGAGAGCCAAAATCAGCTCTGGGATAACAGCTTGTGGATCAGCAGAGCCTATTTGTCCAAGAATTTTGATGACGGCTTGTCTGACTTTAAAGTTATCATTTTTGAGAGTTTTGAGCAGTTCAGTGATTACAATTTGTGGGTTAGCTTGGCCGAGTTGACTAAGGGCATCGACTGCGGCATTTCTAACCTCAATATCTTTGAGATCTTCGAGAATTGAAATCAATACAGGAATGACTCTAGGGTCACCACGACCTATTTTTCCAAGAGCATGGACTGCTTTTCTTCTGACACTCTCACTTTTGTCATTTAGAGCTGGAAGTAGGACAGGGATAACCATTTGAGGATTAGCTTTTCCTACCTTGCCAAGAGCGTACAAGATTACAGCACTTCTAACACATTCGCTTTCATCTTTTAAAGCTTGAAGCAGTACGGGTATAACCACTTGAGGATCAGAGTGGGTCGCTACTTTCTCAAGAGAAGTTAATTCATGGTTAATTCCACGATAAGTATTTTTGTGAACTTGAAGCAAAACAGGAATAACAGTTTGAGCATCAGCCTGCCCTACTTGTCCAAGAATACGAACTATAAATTCTCTTTCATCTTGACTTGCATTTGATAAGGAAGAAATGAGCTTTGGAATTAACAATAACTTGGCGCTTTGAAGGCTAATTTCAAACGTTTCGAGCAAACGCTTCTTTATAGGACTGTGATCCCACTTCTTCAGATCTTCTCTCCAAATCCATACTATATTTTCATCCTTACAAGCCTTTATTTTTTCCTGCAGCCCTTTTTGCCAACCACACTCTTCTAAACACCGCACCTTTAAAAGAGCCCCATACAAACCTACCAAATCTTTAGGTGTGTCTAGCATGTCAAAAAAAGCGTTAAGATCATGATAATCACCTCCCTCATTTCTTAAGAGGCCGGAGGTAAACCACATGACAACTTTATAGCGAGGATTAAATTTAACTTCCTGCATCCATTTTGAGGCTTCTTTTGGACTAACACGTAAAAGACCGGCAAGATAACGAGCTGCGAAAAATTCCTGAAATGTCAAATGAAGAAAAGAATATTCATTTACAAGAACGTCTTCACTATCTTGTGTGGATTGAAGGAATCCGCTTGTGCAGAGATGATGCAAGTTGTCTTCCAATGAAAACATAAGCGCCCCATTCTTCATGGCAGTCCAAGCTATCTTTTCCAATATCTTAAAAATGGGATCCACTTCCTGAGCTATTTCTGTAGGTGTCCAATTCCAAGCCTCAGGCTTTCCTATCTTTTCTAGAAAGCGCCTCTGAAGGGTTAACATCATCTTTTCATAAAGACTTGTCATGGAATTGATAGAAGAGACGTCACCTTTAGTTTTTTTTAAAATAGCGCAGATCAACTCAAGATTGATCGGAATGTGGCAAAGGCCAAAAAAGATGGGATTTTGATGGATTTTTTGAATGGCAGCTTGTGGATTTTCTTGAAATGACTTTTGGATATATAGATCGATGGTTTTAGAAGCATAACCCACATTTTCAATCGTATCATCTGCTTTGACAAAACCGGCTGCATGAGGTCGAGATGTGAGAATCCAGTGAGGGAATTTTAAAAGTTCATCTAAAATCTTTTTCTGCCTGCTATCTTCTGCAAGAGTTATCTCATCCAAACCGTCCAAAACAAGTAAAACCCGGTCGGGATTTTGTTTAAGATAATCGCTCACATCTCTTGTAAACAGCTTATTTTCTTGGCAGCAAAGGCGAAAAAGGATGGAAGCTGCTGTCTCAGCAGAATGAACGTTTTGCAGTTTACGCAAAGGGACCCAAAAAAGAGCATCGAATTTTCCCTTCCACAGCTTTCCTTCGGCCCATTGATTTGCAATGTACTGGCATAGGGTGCTTTTTCCAATACCGGCCCGCCCTAAAATCAGAAGCTTTTTTGGGGGCTTGCCTTCTCTATTTTCAAAAAGAGCATCCAGCTTGATCGGTTCTTTTGTAGCATGGATATCTTCCCAGCTATTGATTCGATGCTCCTCAAAGGATTTATTCTCCTTTTCCTTATCAACCTTATCAGATTTTTTGTTGTTACAAAGGAGAACAAGTTCTGTATAAATAGTATCAATGGGCATAGGTTTATCTAGAAGACGGGGGATTGCACTTCGACTTTTATAGCACTCTTTTAATGAGTTCACGAGAAGGCTTGAGGCGTTTTGCACCGGTTGAAGATTTTCTAGATCTAAAAGGTCCTTATCAACGAGGTGGCGAAGGACATCCAGTCTTTGGCAGTTTTCCATTCTTTTGCCAATTTGATTCGAAACGATCTTTGATTCTGAGATGCAAGAGGTTTGAATTCTTGTTTGACCTGTTCCTCGGTAATTGGGGACCACTTCATAATCGTCTGTTCCCTCGATGAGGATTCCCTCGATTTGGCTTGTTGTCCTATTAAATACGGGCGATCCTGAATTACCCCTAAAGGCATCTAATTTGCATTCAAAGAAGTCGCTTTCTGTATTCCCTTCAAGCTGTCCATTATAGGTGAATTTAAGAGACAGCCCATTGGGATGCCCCAGCATATAAAGCTCGATTTTATCGACAACTTTATTGAGATTTAGGGGCAAGGGGTCATAAGCGACTTCTCTATCAAGCTTAAGAAGGGCCCAGTCGGTCCACTCTGAATAGGCGGTGTTTCTCCCAGAGGCTCGGAAGTGCTGATAAGCGACAACAGTGACTGTGCGGACTTGCTCTTCGGTGAAAAAATAATCGGATTGGTTCTTTTTCACATCATGGAAGCCAAACACAAGTTTTGTGGCTTCCACAAGCTTCATATTGAGTTCGCTCGACCCTTCATCACAAATGCAATGGGCAGCAGTTAAGGCAAGTTGTTTGGTCACAAGAAAAGCGGTTCCAAAGCCGGGGGTAAATTGGTCCTGGAAAGCTTCATCTTCCCCAAATGGAGCGTTTAACATCATTTCTTGCTGCTTTGCTAAAGTGGGGACATTATCTGTAAATCCCCATCCCCCCTCTTTTTTTGTTAAATAGCTTTGATGGACGATGCAAGCAATCTTTTGGGCTTGATCCTTGAGAAGTTCAATAAAATCGGGAGGGAGGTTCAAGTCATGGAGTCGATGGAAGTCGTATCTATTTTCACAATTATTATAAAGTCCTTTTGAGATCACTTAAATGCCTTCTGGTTATTGAATGGAGCAGGATTTCGTTTCTCCTACTTCATCTTTCCAAACTATTTTTGGATTGGGAAATTGTCGAACTTGTTCTTCGATATCGACCAGGACTTCATTAAGTTTAAGGAAATTGACTGTATAGAGTTTACCTTGTTCATAAAAACAAAGAGTATATTCTTGTTGAAAAATAGGTAGATTTTCTTCGATGCATTTGATTGCAATTGCTTTGGAGTATAGGGATCGATCTTTTTGATAGCAGGTGATAAGAGAGGTTAAGGGGGTGGAGATTAGAAATCCATGGTGGTATTTAATATCTAATATGTAAGGACAGGATTTCAAATAAGATGAAATATCATATTTTTGTAATGCCTTTGCTGCAGCACTTTCAGCCCCGTACTCTTCATCTTTGAGAGTTTGGATGAGAGATGGAATGACTGCTTGCGGATTGGTTTTACCTACTTTACCTAGGGCTTTTGCTGCAGATTGTCTAACATCATGATCTTTATCTTTGAGAGCCTGGATGAGTGATGGAATAACAGCTTGCGGATCGATTTGGCCTACTTGACCAAGAGCTTCTGTTGCAGCTCTTCTAAGCCACGAGGATTTATCTTGTAGAGCGTCGATAAGGGATGGAATGACTGTTTGCGGATCGATTTGGCCTACTTGACCAAGGATTTTTGATATAGCCTTTTTGCCCTTATCCTTTTCCTTTTTGAGAACATCATTCAGGGATGGAGGAATAGCTTGCGGATTGGCCTCGCCTAAATTATCAAGAGCTTTTTTTGCAGCTATTCTGACAACATAATGTTCATCTTTGAGCGACTCAAGCAGAAGAGGGATAATAGATTGCGGATCAGCATGACCTATCCTGCCCAATGCCTTTACTGCTGCTCTCCTGATCTCTCTATTTTCACTTGATAGGTAAGTTACTAATCGAGGGATTAACAAATACTTGGCACCTTGAGGGCTAATTTCAAATGTTTCGATAAGATGTTTTATCATAGAATGAGGTTGGGGTTCTAACGCAAACTTTTCACACCAAAACTGGATCTCTTGTTCATAGAGCTTGAATTTTTTCAGTTGATTTGGCCAGCCGCATTCTTCTAGGCAGCGCACTTTAAGAAGAGCAGAATAGAAGCCCACATTATCTTTAGGGGTGTCCAGCATTTCAAAAAAAGCATTAAGACCCTGGGAGTCACCCCATTTATTTCTTAAAAGACCTGCGGTGTCCATGCTATCGATTCTAAAAGATTGAACATTTGATTGACTTGAGAATCATGCTTTAAATCTCCTTGCGTGTATTCCCATACCTCTGGCCGTCCTATTTTTTCTAGAAACCGCTTTTGGAGGATCAGGGTGAGCTCCTCATAAAGACCCGTCATCGAACGAATAAATGAAATATCTTCCTTGGATTTTTTTAAAATGGAACACACAAGTTCAAGATGGATAGGGATGTGGCAGAGGTCAAAAATGATCGGGTTTTGACGGATCTTTTGAATGAGGGGATGTGCATTTATTGGAAATGACTTTTGAATATAGTGGTCGATGGTTTTTGAAGCAAAGCCCGCGTTTTCGATTGTGCTATCTGCTTGAATCGACCAGGCGGCATGGGGCCGTGATGTAGTAATCCAATAGGGAAACTTTAGAAGCTCGTCGACAATCTTTTTTTGAAGGCAATTGTCCTCAATTGACACTTCGTCTAAGCCATCCAAGACAAATAGAGTGCGCTCTGCATTTTGCCTGACATAGTCTGCAATATCTTTGACGTAAAGCCTTTGATCTTTTTCTTGGCAGCAGGTGCGAAAAATAAAAGAAGAAACTGTTTCGGCAGAGTGGATATTTTGAAGCTTTCGAAGAGGGATCCAAAATAAGGCATCAAACTTTTCGTTCCAAAGCTTTCCTTCGGCCCATTGGTGTGCGATGTGGTGGCAAAGAGTGCTTTTGCCGGTGCCAGCTCTACCCAGAATGAGGAGCCGCTTTGGAGATTTACCTTCTATATTTTCAAAGATAGAGTGGAGTTCAATTGGTTCATCTTTTTCTTTATCTTCCTTGTTTTTATTAAGGAGGACAAGTTCTGTATAGATTTCTTTGATCGGGAGGGCGCTATGCAGAAGGCGTGGTATTGTATTTCGGCTTTGGTAGCACTCTTTTAATGAGTTCACGAGAAGGGTTGAGGCGTTTTGCACCGGTTCAAGGTTTCTTAGATCTAATAAATCCCTATCGACAAGATGGCGGAGTACATGGGTTCTTTGACAGTTTTCGAGTCTACGACCGATTGGATTTTGATTAACCATCAAATTCGTAATATGAACAACTTGAATTCTTATTTGATCTGTTCCTCTGTAATTTGAGACCACTTCGTAGTCCCTATTTCCCTCGATTAGGATTCCTTCGACTTGTTTTGTGAATACGTTAAATACGGGAGAACCCCCATTCCCTGCAAAAGTGTTCAAATTACATTCAAAAAAATTGGCTTCTGTATTTCCTCTTACTTCGCCATTGTGGGTGAACTTAAGTGGCAAACCATTTGGGTGTCCCAGCATATATAGCTCGATCCTATTAGAGACTTTTCCCCTCAAGTTCATAGAAAGGGGATTACAAAAGACTTCTCTGTCAAGCTTAAGGAGTGCCCAGTCGGTCCATTCTGAATAGGCCGTGTTTCTTCCCGGAGCTCGGAAGCGTTGAAATGCGACAACTGTGACTCTGCGGACTTGCTCATCGCTAAAAAAATAATCGGATATGTCCTCTCTAACATCATGGAAACCAAAAACAAGTCGTGTTGATTCGAGTATTCTAATATAGATTTCATTTGAATTTTGATGACAAACGCAACAGGCGGCTGTTAGCGCAAGTTGATTAGTTACAAGAAAAGCTGTTCCAAAGGCGGGAGTGAACTCATTCTGAAAAGCTTCGTTTTCTCCGAATTGTTCTCCAAACAATTGTTCTTGTTGCTGGGCAAGAGTCGGAACGTTATCGTAGAATTGCCATCCCCCTTCTCGTCTCCGTAAAAAACGCGCATCGATCAAGCAAGCCACACTCTGGGCTTGGTGTTGGATCGTTTCAATAAAATCGCGGGATAGGTTCAACTCGTTGAGTTGATTCAGGTTATATCTAGAATCATAATTGGTATAAATTTCTCTTGGAATCATTCGAGCGCCTCTAAGTTGTTGTAAAGTACATGCCGTTTCCAAAAACAAATTCTTATGTTTTTCTAGATTTTGTTGTAATTGTTAAAGTGGCCCAATGGTGGAGTATCCCTGTTTGTTCAAATGTGGTAAAATCTTTATCTTCAGCAACAAGGTCGTTTTTCTCCACTTTCTTTTTATCCGGCTTGACTTGGAATCCCGTGATGCTATATATGCAGTTAAAAAATCCTAGATTATCCACTTTATCCGCTGTTTTTTTGCAGATGGGGCAAACAACCATGTAAACTTCTTCACAAACGTTAAAAGTGCCCATTCCCTTCTGAATCCATATCACGTTATTAAATGCATCACACCCTTGTGTACTACAAGTGCCCCGAAAATTTAATCCGGCAGCCACGGTCCAATACTTGGGCCCTACTTTAATTATTTCTAATTTTTTAGTATCAGTCAGGGCATTAAATTCAATGCCAAAACCTAAGGATTTATTAGTGATTACTCTTTTTGTGTTTGAGGCCTGATAAATGACTGAATCCTTTGTGATCTTATAGCTTGCTAAGGTTCGATCGTCCTCCATTGTTTGCCCCTCATAAAGAAGAGAGATCTTTTCATCTTCTGAAGCCTTCATCTCAGCGCGCATTTTTTCTTTAAGCTCTTCGATAGTATTTTTTAGATTCACTTTAAGTGTGAGGGGATGGCTAAGCAGTTCGATGGAGATTTCCACCTCAGGCGCAGTGCGAGCGTCATAGGGAACTGATTCTGATGAGGTTCTGTTAACTTCCATAATTTTTCTCCTGTTATTGTCTTGGTTTTGTTGTAATTGTAAGACTAGTACACTGTAATGTAAATCCGTACCCATCAAACTTCGCCAAAGCACCCGGGATTGAAGGCTTAAAAGTGGTTCCATATGTACATGTTGGGTCACTTTTAAGACTTCAACCACGGGGGCTTTCGCGGAGTTTGATGAGGACGGATTTACCTTACAGTGTACTAGGCCAATTTGCTAATTCATCTTCTTGTGCAAATAGGGTGATCTGATCCTTTTCTGCAATGAGGTCGTTTTGCTTAACTTTCTTTTTTTCCGGCTGGAGTTGAAGGCCCTTAATGCTATTAATGCAATTATTAAATCCTAAGTTATCGATACATTTCTCTCTCTTCCGCTTTGAGCTGCCTGATGCAACGAAGTTTGCTTTTGAACATTCTTGGCGTCCATTAAAGAGGGCATTTCAAAAAACCACTTCATCTTTAGGTCAAATGCTCTTTTGTTCGGAAGAAATAGCAAGAATAGCTCCACCGTTTTAAGGAAGAGAGATTTTTTCTACAACATCGCGTTTGACATTATCCAAGATCAAAAGCCAAGGCTTTGCACCCTCTTTTTCAGTGAAGGACCCCGTTTCAAGCTCTCGTTAAGAAATATCACCCAAAATTTTAACCATGCAAGAGTGTTGGTATAAAGGAATATAATAAACTTGTGTCCAAAATCCTTCGTCATAAAGAGCTTCCATGAGGCTGTCTCTAAATGTCTTATATGCTTTAAAATTGATTTTTGCTATGAAAAAATGGAAAGCTGTTGAGGAATCATATTCCTGAGCAAAAATGAGATGGTGGGGACGCCATTTAAGAGTTTTCTGTATACAGCAACAAGCCTTCTCCGTTTTTCAATGAACAAGGTAGCTAGCCTAAACAAGCATTTCTGTTGAATTTACGCAAATTTTACGCACTTGGGGGAAAAAAACTACAATAAAAGGGCGTAAATGAGCACAATTGGTGTTTTCATAATCCGTTAATTTCACTGTGCCTATGCCCCTCTCTTTTACGCTATGCATGTTCAACCGACTTATAACCCGCTGGTCCTTGGTTCAAATCCGATATCGCCAGCAAAGGCGTGCTGTTGAAAGAGAGGTCATTATATGGCAGCTAGCTGAAGTACAAATAATGGCCTGCATTGATGAGGCTCTCAAATCCTTAGCGCTCAACCAGCTCGGCATCGGAATCATGCAATTAACTCAATCTTTTTTTTGAATCTTGCTAATCATCATATCCTTAATGAGAAGCCGCGAATGCGGCAACAGCA
>JACCRY010000091.1 GCA_013813265.1 Parachlamydiaceae bacterium | reverse complement strand
GAACCCATTCCGAACTCAGAAGTCAAGCCCTTCATCGCCGATGGTACTGCACACAAGAGTGTGGGAGAGTAGGTCGCCGCCAGGCTTTTTTAGTGCCCTAACAGTTTACTGTTAGGGCCTTTTTTTTTGTTTAGATTTTTGGGTATTAGCTAAGTGGACTCAGTAGACAATAATGGACGATTAATAGACAAAAATGGACGTCAATGAACTAATTTGTCCCCATAATAAACGAGCGTAGCTTTAGCTTAACAAATAAGCGTTAACGATCCTGTAACTGGACATTCCGATAAGCAGTAAGATCAATACGACTTTTTCCATTCCATTTCAGAGGTTTTGTAATTGTATTCCCCGTGTTCAAGTGTAAGGTCTTCCCTGCTACCTAGGACGCCAAGTATGTTGGGATTCCCAGCAACGAGATGCGCGGCTCCGAAGGCATAACAAAGGGATTCTTCCGTAGTTTCTAAACGTTCAACCATCCCTTGCTGCTCTTTTGTATTCTTCAACCAGTTAAAATTTCTTACGGAAGTTACTTCCTCTGGTAACTGTTGACTAAGAGTTGGAAGTAAGGAAGCATCACCCGCTTGCCACATGTCACTTAGAATAGCGATTGGAACTCGTTCCTCTATGGGTTGTTTTGCTGGCTCTATGAGACCATACCACTCCAAAAAATTCTGTGTTAATTGCATCTCCTTTTTAATAAGCCAAATTGAAGGGGCTACAATATAACCTATATAAGCCTTCACCTTATCTTGAGTTGTTCCTGTAGTCATTGATTTCATATAGCCTTTCACACAGTCATCCACATAAGGCATAATCTTTGCTTTAGCTGAACTAACCATAGCGTACCCAATATTTCTGAATATGAGGCATTTGCGACGGCATCCCCATAGAGTGCACTTATTTGATCTTTCACCGTTTCTAAGCTTTCGATAGGAAGGTTTCTGTGCCAAGCAGCATCATATAAGGTAAGATCAATGCAATTCCTATAAGGATTTGTCAGATCCAATCTTCGTAAACGATAACTTGCATTTAGGATTAATGAACTCACTTCTAAAATCAACCGATCTGAATGATCAATTACATGGTTTAAAGCAGGCATTTGCGCCATTTGATTGGTGGCGGCATGAATTGTTCCTACTAAGTAACTATGTACTCCCTTTCGATTAGTTACTCTAAAGAAAAATCCTTTCGATTCTTGCTCTGTCTCTACTTTAGTGCAGAGTTCGTGCAAAACAGGTTCTAGGAATCTTTTGCATTTTTTAACTTTTACAAGTCCTCTAATTAACTGCTCAACTTTGATTTTTTTTTCATCAGTCAGTCTTTTTTCTTGAAATTTATCTTGATTGGTAAAAGAAATTTTATTGCGTTGGGGATTAAATATATCATGGGAATTATTAAAAGTTTCAAAGGATGCTACAAGTTTTTTGTTTTTAAAATCTTTTAGTTCTTCGCAAATTTTTAAATAATTCTTTATTAATTCATTATTTTCTTTTTGATTCTTTTGATGCAATGAAAAAGGGAAGATTAGACTGCCTTTCTGAGCTATTACAACTTTTTTTATTAACTTGTCGTGAAGTGACTCAAATTGAGAGCTTAAGAATCTACTTTGACAAGCATGGTCGTCTAATTCTTGAATAAATCTTTCTCCGCAATAAAATTCTGTTTCTTTTATTTGATATTCTGAATGTCCTTGATCACGAAAAATAGCAAATTGTAAATTGTATATTTTTTCTGAAAGCTCACATGCTTTATATAAACCTGCTTGACCATAAAAACTTGTTATTTCTATGCTTTGCGACAAGTCTTTGTATTGATTATCTTTTATTTGATCTATAGTTAACATTAAAATCTCCTATTGTTGATATTTATAATATCATATAGCTGTATTAATGTAAATAATTTAATTGAGTTTTTGAAATGGGGGGTGAATTTTGAGATCTGACAACAGCGATTCGACTCTCGATGAGCAACTGCATTCCAAATCTCTTACACCTTGATTTCTTATAATTCTGTATAGATGGGGACTCAAATTCAAAAGTCAAAGTCTAGCCCTTCATCGCTGATGGTACTCCACACAAGAGCGTGGAGGAGTAGGTCGCCGACAGGCTTTTTTAGTGCCCTAACAGATGTTTGTTAGGGCCTATTTTTGACTTAATATTGTGGCCTACTGCGAGGCTGTGAAAAAATTGGAAAGATGCTCAGTTGGCTGAAAAGTTGCATCTGACGCACTTCTCTCCTCTGTCGTAGCTATTGCTACGACGTCGTCAAGAATTACATCAGCTGCAACTTTCGCCTAACTGCTGCATTATTTCGAATTTTTTCACAGCCTCTGCGTCTCGCAGCAGGAGTCAGTGTATTTTTATAAATGCCTTTTTTGAAAAAGAGTCTGGGACTCCTGCTAGATGCAGGGGGCTACATTGATTAGGCTTGCGCAATTACTCAGTTATCTTAAGATGCAAGCTTCTTACGGAATACCTCTAAATATCCAAACCGAAAATCTTTTAATGAGTTAATCGCATTTCCAATATTCCAAAATCTCTCAAATCAAATGCCTATACCAAATTCTCAATATTAACTTTTTTCAGGTCATTTTGAACTCGATTTTCATAATCCAGAAGAGATGCATACTTATCACCAGAAAATCCGGCTTGTTTTCGATGCTCTTGCACATGTGCATAAGCTTGTTTTGATGACATGTCTTGATATCTAATGAGATAGCACATTAAAATTAAGGCGCTGCGACCACGGCCGGCTTTACAATGCACATAAACCGAACGACCATTCTCAATATTCCAACGAATAAATTCTACCCCCCGCTGAATCGTTTTAAGAGGAATTGTTTCAAAATCGGGAGTTCCAAGTTGAAGTTGTAAGATATCTGCTTCAACCCATTCTTCAGGTGTGATCGGATTAGAAGTAATCCCATCTGTAGTTTGATTTTCAAAAAGTTCAGTCACACTTAATATTGCCTCAATCCCTTCAGCTTTTAAAGTTTCTAAGTCTTGTCGAGATAGCAATGCAGATTTAATCGGAAGTGCCCCTAACACTATTTGCGTTTTAGATTCAGGAATTCGCAAAATAGTATCCCACGCATGCCAACCTAATGCTCCCATAGATTGGTTATAAAGATAAGCTCCACAATATTGCCCATAGTATTTTTTCCACGAAAGCTTTTCTTCAGTTACAATTTTCCTTTCAGTATGCATTAACTCTTCCCATTGCAATTCGTCGAATGTTACTTCAGGACATTCTGGAAGCCCCTCTGTAGTTTTTTGAAAGAGCGTTTCTTTCTTTTTTTCTGAAAAAAGTATTTGCATTGCTAGCCCAGTAATCGCTAATGTAATTCCAGCTACTGTAGCACCTAAGGTAAAACTTACACAACCTACCAAGGTAAGACCTACAATACCGGCAATTGCCACAACTGTTCCTGTAGCAATCAAAACCAATCCGATTTTTCTTAGTAATGAAGTAGTCGAAGTTTCATTATTGGAGGCTGTCGTGACTTTAGCTTGACTTAAGATGAGATTATTTTCTGGAAAACTTGTAGAGGCTGAAATCATGAATAGACCTTTTTTCAAGGTTAATTGTTTTTATGTTATAGCACATAAGCCAATTATAACAAGAAAGAAAAGGCCTATTTATTGGTATCACTATTCATTTTTGTTGCTTAAAGGAAATGTCTTATTTCATTTTTTTTCTGTGAGACTGCCCCTAAACTCGCTTGGGCACAACATTTCAAATAGCTTGACAAATGTCTAGTACACTGTAAGCAAAGTCCGTTCTCATCAAACTCCTCTAGAATTAATCTTTCATCAAAAAGAGCCTTTATGCTAATTTCTGCATGGATTGATGTAGAGGTTTGCTTAAAAATTAAATAGGCAGAGCACAGTATTATCGTTGAGGATTTCCACAATGCGCAAATTTGTATTTTGTTATACTATTTTTTTAAAATCTACTCTCCTAGCTAATACTTGCACTCATATATCCTCAGATCAATATCCAAAAATCTGCTTCTTTTTTGACCATGCGCCTTACATAAGCCCGAAGATTATCGAGCATTTTTGTTGCTTATCTAATGAATCAGAAGACCAAGTCGTAGCGATTGATATTTTAAAATCTATTAGTAGTAACCAATATATTGGAAAAATCAAGCATTCGGGGACTTGTGTAAGTGTCGATCAAGGAGATTTGTATCCTTTACATGATACTTGGTATGAATATATAGGCCAAACTGAAGATGGGATTTGTATAATCAAGAGAGGGGGCGAACAAGAACAAAGTATTTTGCTCTTTGAATTCCATAATGACTCAACCTTTCAATATCGCTTAGTTGAATCAGAAAACTTGGATATTTGCCAAATAATGCCCCAGGAAAACGAAACTATTGTTCTTAAAAAACTCTGCGAAATCCCCTTAAATAAGAACTGGGATATGAACGTAAAATTAGAAGGTAACACGCTATTCGTAGGTAATTTAGGTGAGCTGCAGATCGAAAGTAAATATTCTCGCAAATTGCGAACTCTCCTTCAAAACCTGCTAAACCCAATCATTAACGCTGATTCGTTGCCTTGCTATTTAGATGCTATGCCTTATATCAATCCCAAAATTATTGCTAATTTAATGACTTCGATCTCTGATAGGGGCAATCGAGTTGTGGCGCACAATCTCAGCGATTCACTGCAGGCTGCTACGTATCGTAGGGCAGAGGATCAAGTCGATCAGTCAAATACCTCAATACATCTAAACAATCAAGACTCAGAAACTTTTTTTCGATATGAATACATTGGGCAAGTTAATCAGGCAATTCATATCCTTAAAACGACTGAACGGTATGGGGGCAGTGGATTCTTTGTCGGGTTGTTAATGGTTGGCTTTGAATACGATTATGGGATGACAGTGGATTGGAACAAAGGTTCTATCACCCAAAATAAAAAACGATGTCTTATCAAGAAGCATGCTGACATGGTGTTGGAAGATCGTTGGATGGGAGCGCTTAAGTTGGAGGAAAATAGGTTGTTAATAGGCCCCAACGAGGGGATACTTGCACCTGTATCAGAAAATGGCGAGCTACTTGTCAAAACTAAATTTATGATAGAATTTTAAAACCACCTTCATGTTCTTTATCTCCATTTTAATTCTCATTCTAATCTAATTTTCTCATTTTTATATTGAAATTAAAATGGAGAGTTTGTAAGCTAGCATTTTCATTAATCATAATACCCTATAGGAAGTCTTATTTATGAATAAATATGAACCCGCTATTTCATCTCCCTTTGTATCAACACGACAGGAAGGCTCGAATTTAATAATTAATACAGAATCTTGGGAGGGAAGAAAAGTTAGCTGTTTTTCTAAGTTATGGGATGAAATATGCGAAATCTTTCAGAAAATATTTGATAGCTGTCTAGCATGTTTTAATAGATCGGAGGAGCAATCCGCCACTCTGCCTAATAATTGGAAAGTTCGACGAGAACAAGGTCAATTAAACAGATCTGAAACAACCGCTGAACAATCCATAATAATGGCTGAGACAAATGAACAGAACCTTGATGCTGAATTCAACAAAGATAAATTACCAAATAAAATAGAAAACCCGTCATTTGAGTTCGAAGGTGTATCGACGGACGACTCCTCAAGTTTGGATGAGAAATCATTGAATTCAAGTAGAAATCAGCCACCTAAATTTCCTACATCAATTCCGCAAGGATGCTCTCTTGCCACTATTACGAGAATTTCTGAAGATATTTTAAATTCTAATATTGATGCTGATGATCATATAAATCTAAATTTAAAAGAAAATCAAGGTGATGCCAGTAATTTAGATGAAAGTAAACTGCTTCTACGCTCCTCAGACAGAAATCTAATCACCACCACCAACAATAAAAATGTTGATAGCTTGAAAGTTCTATCGAAACATGTATTAAGAGGGGCTTTACTTAAACAAAATCCTCTAATAACCGAGTTTAAATGTGATGGATGTACGTTGACTGTTATAAATCACACAAGTAAAGAGATAAAAATTAAAAATGATGAAAGTGAATTTTATGATAGAGGCCTTTTTGTTAATAATGAATTATATACAGATTTCACGAAAGATGATTGTCAAATCATTGCTTATTCTTTAGAAGATATTCCTGAAATAATTTGTTTAGAGCAGAAGGACGTAGAAAGTTCTGAAATTTCCCAAAGACTGATTTTAAGTGCACTAGATTCCCATACTACTATTGAGAAGTTTGATACTATAGTTCTTCATCTTCCTGAAATTTCTGAAAAAATTTATCAACCTAAAATTTTCACTGAAATTTTCTTAGGTTTTAAGGATGGTAATTCATTTTTTTGCAAAAATAATATTATAAAGGATATCATTTTACCAATTTTTCAACAATATAATAGAGCGTTAGAAGAACAATTTACGCCGGATGTGTTGAATTCACAATTGGGAAATGTATTAAAACTAATCCCTACACGGGTAAGGAGAGATGGCCCAGCTAGCTGGAATTCAGGGCTTTACAAAAGGGTTTCAGCCAAATTTTTTAAAAGGAGTTGAAGTAGAAATTTAAGCATTTACAAAGAGTCAGCTTCTTGCATTTTTGGCTGTCGTTTATCCGTTTATGGTTTGTGGCTACTGGAGAAGGGGAAATTCCTGGACCCTTCTGAATCAGAAGTCAAGCCCGATGGTACTGCACACAACATTGTGGGAGAGTAAGTTGCCGCTAGGCTTTTTTTTAGTGCCCTAACAGTTGACTTAAAGCCTTTTTTTACCTGTAGCTGGACATAGCGTTTTTTTAATCGAGTGCTGGTTTCACTGCTGCCGAAGCGCTGTCATTAAATTGTCCTGACCCCGCGTTCCGCTATCGCTACACACGGGGCTTTTACGTTAAATCGCTACCGCGATCGGAAACAGATTCTTAAAATAATATACCCTTGCCTTGGATGGCTCGTAGCGATTTAACGTTAAAAGCCCGGTTGTCACCATTTGCATGAGGTAAGGCTGTTCAGCTAAAGATTAATTTCCGTGCCTTTGTTATTAAAATTTGTTGTGAGTTCATTTCTAAACCCTTCAACGCGAATTTTTAAATCTGCATCTGAAAGACGGGGAGAAAAAAACAAAATATTACAAGCCACTTTTAGATAACTCCAGAAATTATCGGTTTTGCTTGCAGTTAAAACCATGTGAAGATGGCCGTGAAACTCTGTCTGACCTGCATCTTTACCAAATTTTCTAAAAAAATGCACTTCTTCAATTTGTGTATATTTTTCAGACAAATGGACAATCATTTTTTTGCTCAAATCGGCAATTTCTAAATACTCTTCTTCAGTAAATTTATTGAAATCAGGTTCATGCCTTTTTGGCATAAACAAAAAATGCAATTTTTCTTCACCTAAAGGTGCATAACTGTATAAGACGCGAACTTTATCGCCTTCAAGAATCCATTGATTATTAATTACTTTGGGATTGCAGAAGGCGTCAACATTTTCCCCTAAATGTTGTTCCTGTTTAAGTAGAATTTCTTTCGGGTTACTAGATGCCGTTGTGTATTCTTCTGTCCATTCTCGTAAAGTCTCTTCAGAAGCCGTTAAGCCCCCAACAGCAATTTTAAACAAGACGACAAGTTGTTGCCACACTTCTGAAAACCAATTTGTTGTGTGGTAATAGGGCACAGCCTCCCAGCGAAATGATTGATCTTCACCTCGAAGGCTTTGCTTGCCATAGACAAGATACTGGTCTGAAAGACCGATTTGCTGCCACACATTAGCAATTTCTTTAAATGCAGTAAAAGCATGAGAACTGTCATCTTCTGTCCAATCGACATATCTTTTGCCATCTCTGGTTGTTACGATCACTGATTTATCAGCCAGAGGTGCTTTTGAGAGCTCAGTTTGTACATCCCCATAATTTTTAAGCATATAAGATTGATCAACATTCAACAAAGGAATATTAGCACTGTAATCCATATTGACTCCTAAGTAATTTTTGCCTGCAATATCACCTTCTGCTACAGATAGGCCATTTAGACAGAGATGATATCTTAAAAGGAAATTTAATTGGAATCTCTTTAAGGTGCCCGAGCACAGGCTTGTGAGGTTTCACAAGATTGGTTAATTTGTGGAGCGCGGTGACTTGTCTCCGCTTTGTTACGCACTCGACTTGTCGAGGACGGCTTCTAACCCTTAGTTTGCGCTTTCAGGGCTACACCAGGGGATTGAGGTTTGGAATTTAGTTCCGCAGCCTGAAGTAGTCCAATAAAATCTATACTAGTGTTCTAGGGGGATATGTGAGGTTATTTCAGGCAGTAGAGACTTGTAAGAAAACAGAATCAAAGAGTTGTCAAAAAAAAGGGGTGATCATATGGTTTAGCTTAACGCGTATGCGACAAGTCGAAGTCGAAACAAAGCGGAGGCAAGTCTCTACACTACAAAAAATATTTTTGTTTCATTCTTTTTGCTTGGAGAAATTTCTTACTAAGGTCTGTCAACACCACCTGGGTGCCAAGGTCCGCATTTGCAAAGTCGCTTAAGGGTTAGCCAGCAGCCTATAAAGACTCCATGCTTTTTTAGCGCTTCAATTGCATAATCGGAGCAGGTGGGGAAAAATCTACAACAGGGATTTGTTCCAAACATCGGTCGAATGCAAATTTGATAGACGCGAACAAGTCCGATTAAAAGTGTCTTCATGTCCACTTCAAGATGTCTTTAGACACCGTTAAGACAACTTCAATAACGATTAGAAGAATGATTGTCCACTCTAGTCTGCTAGAGTGCTGATGGTTTAATTCATTGCCTAGCATTTCCAATAATTCATGCAGAACATCAAGACGATGGTTGAGGATTTCAACTCGCGTATTGATTTCAAGGTAAACAGAAGCCATTTTGTAGAGAGGTTCAATTTCAGGATACTCCCAAAAAATTTCAGGAGTATCGAGCACGTCTAGGTGAAGGTTTATGGAGCTTCTTTCAATGAAAAGCTGACCCGTTTTACGGCGTATTTCCCTGCGAGATAGCAGGATTTTTCCCTTTGTGGCCAGATCTTCAGGAAGATGTTTAGTGTTGTTAAATGTTTTTTGGATAGACCTTTCAAATGTTTCAAGTTTAACAGACTGTGCAATTGCGTAAGAAATGGCGAGTTTTGAGAGGGCGTCATAGTCGGGAAGGGCGATTACATCTTCGTTGATCTTAGAGACATTGCTATTATAAAAGTAAGAGAACTCATCGCTTTCATATTCTTCATAGGGCTGATTTTCAAAAGGTTTAATTTCTTTAATGAAGTCTAAAGCCCTTTCTCGGTCTATTCCCCAAGATACGATGGCCCCAAAAGAGAAAAGAAAAATATCGATAGTTGCATTATTTTCTTCGGATTCGATATGGATGATGTCACGGTATGAAGTTGTTTTAAACCGCGCACGCATTGCCTCGAATAGAGATTTAAGGCTATAAGAAGAAGCTGTGCAAAAGGCAAAACATTCCACGACAAATCCTATTTTTCACAGGAGGTTTGGTTTTTTCCACAAGGACAGCAACCAGGTGGTTTAGTTAAATTCGAATCTGGAGCAATGTTAGGTGTGTAGTCAGTTTTATAAAATCCTGTTCCGTTAAAATGCAATCCTATCCCGCCCCCTGGCCCACGACGCAATGTTTCATGTCCACATTGAGGGCATAGTTTTAGCGGGTCTGCGGTGATCTTCTGCATGATTTCTAGCAAGTGGCTGCATTGAATGCAACGATATTCATAAGTAGGCATCTAAAGTTCCATAGTTGATTTCTTGCAAGGATTTGCGTAGGCATCTCCTTGCAAGAGATTAGCAGGTCTTCTAATTTACTGGGTTGTGGGACAGAACTACATCATAT
>JACCRY010000088.1 GCA_013813265.1 Parachlamydiaceae bacterium | reverse complement strand
AGAAGCTTCTCATTTTCAGTTATTTGGCGAGAACTCCAAACCGATCCACCACCTTCACATCAAGGATGGAACTGTTACAGTGATGAGTGCTGAAGAAGCGCAAGTGTATCGAAAGTCTGATGCTTATTACAATTTGACACTCGGCTTTAATGATCCTTCCCATAAGCTAAATAATGGCGATAAACTAAAAATTCAAAAAATTAAGTTCTTAAATGGTGAGTCACAGTTTACCACAGAGGAACTAGAGCTACTAAAAAAATGGTTTGCACGTCAAGGGGTCGAAAATATGCAGCTTTTCTATGAAGAATATGTGCTTGCGAGTGAGAATAATAAGCTAAAAGCAGCCGAGTACCATCATGGGGAAAGTTCTCTCAAGCGTTTATTTTCTGAGATGAGATAAATATATAGAAAACAATAGAGATTCCCACACGTATTAGACAGTGGATTCTCCACATTGGAACGGCCCCCTGCTTACAGTGCCTCAATGACGGGAACGCAACTCTCTTACAGCAAAAAAATAATTCTATACAATAGCTGTAGAGTATACAATTTATGGAGATTCCTAGGAAATCTTATCCCATGTTACTTTAATGATGTTCAACGAAGCGATGATATGTCTGCAATGATCGCTATATATGAATTTCAAGAGGTAGCACCAATCATATCAAATTCGACGCTATACGGATTCGATATCGGCCACAGCGACGAACTTTTGAAAGAGAGGTTATTTACTGGGCAGCTCACAAACGATCAAATGCTAAACTAAATTGACAAGGCTCTAGGATTGTTAATCCCTCCCTATGATCTTAATGCAGTCATGGAAGACACTATAGTTGACAGTAGTCTATCATCGTTCTTTCTTACCTGTTGAATTGTTGACAGATGTATTTCCCTTTATTAGTACACTGTAAGAAAATTCCGTCCTCATCAAATTCCGCGAAAGTACTCTCGGTTGAAGTCTTAAAAGTGACCCAATATGTACATATGGGACCATTTTTAAGCCTTCAACCCCGGGTACTTTGGCGAAGTTTGATGGGTACGGACTTTGCTTACAGTGTACTAGCCTTATAAACCGGCAAGCAGTGAAAGAAAAGGTTCTGGGTAAATCGAAAGAAAAGCAATTGCAACTAAACCAAAAATCCCGACACCCATTGCAGGATAAGAATACTCCAACTTAGCAGTCCTAGACTCTTCTTTGGTAAACATTAATGCGATAATACGCAAATAGTAAAAAACTGAAAGGATGGTCGCCAAAAGGCCAACAACGACTAGTCCATAAGCTTTCGCTTGAAAGGCGACTTTGAATAAATAAAATTTGGCGAGAAAACCAGCTGTCGGAGGGATTCCGCCAAGGGTGAGCAAGGCAAGGCTGAAGATAAGCGCAAGTACGGGAGATCTTCTATAAAGACCTTTTAAATCCTTAAACAAAACGCCCTCTTCTTTATCGTCGAAAAAAGCTAGAATTGCAAAGCAAGTCAATGTCGCAAGTGTATACACCACAAGGTAGAAAAGGAGTGCGGAGATTGCATCTGGTCCCCCAGAGGCAACCGGAATGAGTAGAAATCCGGCATTGGCTATACTTGAATAAGCAAAAAAGCGGCGTAACTGTGTTTGACAAAGCGCAACAGTATTGGCGTAAAGCAAAGTCGGATAAACAAGAAGAGCTGTGCCTTGATTCCACAGAGGATTAAATTCCGGTAAAGCTCCCATGAAAATTCGGATAAAAGCTGCAAAAGCTCCGGCTTTCGTTGCAACGGACATAAAGGCTGTTATAGGTGTCGGAGCTCCATCATAGACATCTGGAGCCCAAGCATGGACTGGAAAAATGGCAGCTTTGAATGCGATCCCTAGAGTTATAAAAGCGGCGCCTCCAAGAAAAAGAGCCTGATCCGCAGCTGATCCAATCGCTTGGTATTTTCCCAGAAGACCATCAAAACGAGTTGTTCCAGTGGCTCCATAAATAAGCGCAATGCCATAAAGCAGAAAAGCGGCCGCCAAAGCGCCATTGAAAAAGTACTTTGTTGAAGCTTCACGGGAACTATCCCATTTTTTAATGTAACCGCAGAGGATGTATAGTGAAAGGGAAAGGGTTTCGATTCCGATAAAAAGAGTTAAAAAGTCCGCTGCAGCGCTTATCATAAGCAAGCCTATAACTGCAGAAAAAAGAAGAAAAAAATACTCTCCTTTCGACGCATCAAAACGTTTAAAAAAGGGAACAGAAAGGAACGTAGAGCCAAGAGCGATCAAGATAAATAAGAGTGCAAAAAAGCGAGCAAGTGGATCGAAGTAAAGCCAGTTCGTAAGAAGAGGATTGGCACTTACAGGAGCAACTGCAACTGCCATTCCAGCCAAAACTAGCGTGGCTATAGCGATCGGAAAACTGGTTTTTCTTGCAGTAGAGGGAAAAAAACTTTCCAGCAAAATTAAAATTAATCCGCCTGCTAGCAATATAAAGACTGGGCTTATTGCAAATATGTCAGAAGAATTTAACGACGATATCATTTTAAAGCTCCTTAGCGGTTGCGTCGTCTGTCTTCTTCACGACGTCTATCCAAATCTCTTTTCTGTACGGCATTATCCGAACGTCGACGATCGAAATCATATTGCTGCTGACGTGTGCTATCATATTGCCTTTGCAATAGATCTTGGCGTTGTCTTTCATCATCGTATTGCTTTTGCAAAAGCTGCTGTTGTACTTTTGTGTCAACTTCTTGCTTTTGAAAGCCTGCTTGTCTCTGACTTTCATCTTCTCGTTGATGTTCAAAGCCCTTTTGCCTTAGCAATTCTTCATCTAGCTGCTGCTCTAAAGCCTTTTGATCTTCAGATCGATCAGCTGTCAACGAGCTTTTACCTGTCGTAAGTTTTTCACTTGCAGGTTCTAGTTGCTGCAATATGGGTGCCGGATAGATTCCGGTAGCTAGGATAAGTGCAATTAAAGGTATAGCCACAATAAACTCCTTTGTGCCAATGTCTGGGATTTCTACAATTGTTGTTTCTTTTAATTCTCCATAATACACTTTCTCCATCCATCTTAGCATGTACATGGCTGAAAAAATGATCGTTAATCCTAGAAGTACGGTAAGCCATGCATTGTTGGCTAAAAGCCCATACAAAATAAGAAATTCTCCGACAAAATTATTGGTTCCGGGAATGGCGATGGAGGACAATACAAAAACTAGAGTTAGCCACGAAAGTCTTGGGAAAATTTGGGTAATTCCACTGGCTGCCTTGAAAGCTGTGGATTGTGTACGCCTTTCAAGCCAGGCTGCAACAAGAAATAAAGATGCAATTGTGATTCCATGATTAAATGCTTGTAAAAGGGCTCCTTGAATGGCAACTTGACTAGCAAGGAAAAGTCCAACCAAAATGAAGTTGACGTGTGATAAGCTTGAATAGGCAATGAGACGCTTGTAGTCAGTTTGAGTCCATGCCGCAAGAGCTCCATAAAGAGCTCCGACAATAGCAAATCCTACAAGCAAGGGGCTGTAGAGGGCCATGAGATCGGGGAAAAGTCCATATCCGATACGTGCTATTCCATAAATACCTGCTTTGGAAAGTAGTGCTGCGAGAAGAATTGACCCGGCAAATGGAGCTTGAAAGTAGGTTTCAGGTAACCAAGCATGAAAAGGAAAAAGCGGGGTCTTGACCCCAAAGGCAAGGAGGAAAATTGCGAAAAAAAGTGTTGCGTATGGAGTTGAAGAGGCAATTTCAGCAAGCAGATCCAAATTAAAGGTGGGGATAGGCGTAGAAAAATAGAGCCCTAGAACTGCCGCAACAAAGAGAGCGGATCCTGCGATCATATAAATGAAAAATTGTAATGCTGCAGCTTGACGCTTGGTCCCTCCCCATATGAGTAGGATAAAATAGATGGGAAGCAGAATAGCTTCCCAAGCAATTGCGAAGAGAGCAAGATCTCGGGCTGTAAATAAAATTAACAACGCTCCCTGGAGCAAAAAAATAAGGGCATAGAAAAGCATTGGAGAAGAGTTCGTTTCCACAGCGCTAATGGCAACGGGGGTAATAAGGACTGTCAAAGCAATAAAGATAATTGAAAGGGTATCGACACTTAAATGAAAGTTAATATCCAATGCTGAAATCCATGGGTAATCTATGCTAGTGCCATTCCAATTTCCATAGCCAAATAGTAAGATACAAATAGGTAATAAGCTTAAAAGGAAGGCAAGACTTTTTCTACTGAATTCAGACTGATTAAATTGGCTAATCAGTGCAATAAAAGTTGCAGAAAAAAATGGAATTGCGATTAGCAATGGGAGCAATGAGTTATCCATTGGAGATTCCTCCCAATGTTAGCATATAGACCACTAAAAAGGCTGCTCCAAGGGTCATCCATGCTGCATAAGAACGAATTTGCCCACTTTGCATTTGTTGCAAATATTCAGCGATTGCTTGTATTGAACGTGTTGCGTTATTCATACTTTCCATGAAGAAATTGGGTTCAATTACATTTGAAATGAATGATGACACGCTTCTTAAGGGGCTCACAATGAGTAAATCATAAATTTCATCGACATAAAAAGCTTGTCTCAGAATAGAGAAGGTGTTGGGGTATTTTTCGTAATCGCGCGTATAGAGAAAGGCTGCAAGGAAAAGGCTGGCAAAAGCACCTCCCACAGCGAGTCCCATTTCCAGTGAAAAGTGGAAGCGGCTGCTGAATTCTTTTTCCGAGGGTGAAATGCCAATTTCTTGTAAAAAATTAATGAGAGGGGGGAGTTTGCTGAATGCAAAGCCTAAGAAGCCCCCACAAACGGATAAAGCAGCTAAAATAAGGCATGGGTAAATCATGACTGGAGGCGCTTCAGTTATAGGAGCAGAAAGCGACTCAGCAGGCAGGCGAGATTTGCCCGTAAAAGTCATGCAGTATGCACGCATCATGTAAAATGCAGTTAAAATCGAAGCGACAAGTCCAATATAAAAAAGAATATCGAAACCTGCTAGATGCTCTTGCTCTAAAATGAGATCTTTGCTGAAAAAAGCAGCAAATGGAGGTATTCCGGAAAGAGCAAGAACTCCGATCAAAAATAGCCCATGCGTGATGGGGAAGAATTTTTTAAGACCTCCCATTTGACGCATGTCTGTTATCCCATGTAACCCATGAACAATGTTACCGGCGGAAAGAAAAAGGAGGGCTTTCATAAAAGCATGCATCGTAAGATGAAACATCGCTGCATAGTAAGCTTGTGCTCCACACGCAAGGAACATAAAACCAAGCTGACTTACGGTGGAATAGGCAAGGACACGTTTGAGGTCCCTTTGTCCGCATGCGGCCAAAGCTGCAAAAAGTGCTGTTAACGCACCGATCGTCCCAATGACTTGCAAGGCAAATGGACTGGCTGTGAAGAGCACATGCATTCTGACGACGAGGTAAACTCCGGCTGTGACCATCGTGGCGGCATGGATGAGCGCTGATACGGGTGTGGGGCCTTCCATCGCATCCGCCAGCCAAACATGAAGGGGAATTTGAGCAGATTTACCACAGGCGCCTATGAAATATAGGAGGGCAATTACGGTAATTAAGGGATCACCAATGGAAAACGCAGAGACTTGGCTCGAGATCTCTGCAATGTTACCCGTGCCAAATGTCTTAAAAGTTAAAAGAATACCCATCAATAGACCAAGATCTCCAATGCGATTGACGATAAATGCCTTGGTCCCTGCCTGTGCAGCTTTTGGTCGGTAATAATCATACCCAATCAACAAAAAGGATGCTAATCCAACGCCTTCCCATCCAACAAATAGCAGCAATAGATTGCTTGCTAGAACGAGCAGAAGCATGGAAAAAATAAAAAAGTTCAAGCAGGCAAAGTAGCGTAGAAAGTCTTTTTCATGCTCCATGTAGCCTGCCGAATACACATGGATCAAAAAGCCGATTCCGGTGATGATAAGTGCCATTAGAAGTGAAAGAGAGTCAAGATGCAAAGAAAAGTAAGCATTAATTCCTGCGACGGGAATCCATTGGAAAAGGGTAAGGTCATGGGGGACCATATACCCTTGCAGATATCCCAAAAGAAGAAATATAAAAAGACAAAAAGATATAAAAACGGAAAAACAAGCTAATGTGGCAGTTTGAGCTCTTCGTAAAAAGGGTGCCGCCACGAGCATGAATATAAAGCTTAATAGGGGAGTAAAAAGAGCAAAGAAGAGTGCGAGGTTCATATTTATCCCTTCAATTCATTGAAATTGTCAATGTCGACACTTTGTCTTTTTCGAAATAGATTAATAAGTAATGCAAAACCTACAGCTGCTTCTACAGCCGCAACAACAAAAACAAAAAAGACCCACACTAAACCAGTTTGATCATCCCAACGGTTTGCAAATGTGACAAATAGTAGATTCGCAGCATTTAGCATAAGTTCTATAGAAAGAAAGAAAATTAGGACATTGCGTCTGGACAAAACTCCCAGTAATCCGATCGTAAAAAGAGCAAAACTTAAGAAAATCATGAGAGAATTGTCCATCTAAGACTCCTTTTTGCCAATATAAACGGTTCCGATGGAGGCTATAAGAAAAAGCATGAGTATAGCCTCAAAAGGGAAGAAAAAATCGAGGTAAAGGAGCTTACCCAGTGACTGAACAGTTCCAAAGTCGGCACTTGGGTGGCCTTCAGGCAAAGAACTTAATCCCACTTCTTTTACAAAGACAAGTAGTGCAAATATAAAACTAAAGGCTGCGAATAAAAGGAGGTTTTGGGAGCTCAAGCCAATAGTCTGGATGATTTTTGCATGAGCGTCTTGGAAGAGTACCATCACAAACATAAAAATAACCAAGATAGCTCCGGCATAGACTAAAATTTGCATCACGGCAATGAATTCTGCAGAAAGTTCTGCGTAGAGAGCTGAAAGCGCAAGAAGTGTGCAGAGAAAGTACAGGGCAGAGTAGACAGGCTTTTTTGACAAAATAACTCCAAGAGAAGAAAAAATCAAAATTGCTCCAAAAAAAAGCTTCATTAAATCATCAAACGACATTTCGACCAAACTCCGTTTAAATTTCCCTGTTAGGATCACGCCCTGAATCTCCGGGATTCGTTTCTGTAAGTTTTTCTTTGGTATATATCAGTTCATCTCTTGTGTAAGCTGATAATTCGAATTCGCTGCTCAGAATGATTGCTCCAGTAGGACATGCCTCTTCACAATAGCCGCAAAAAATACAGCGCAGCATATTAATCTGGAAATCTGAAGCAAAGCGTTCCCCGTGTGAATGGGGTTCTTCTGGATTATTCTGCGCTGGTTTTACATAGATTGCTTGAGAGGGGCATACAATGGCACAGAGTTCGCATCCAACACAACGTTCGAGTCCATCATTCCATTTGGTCAGATAATGGCGGCCTCGTGAACGATTTGGAAGCTTACGTTTTTCTTCCGGATAACGCAGGGTCACTGGTCTTTTGAATGCGTATTTAAATGTGATCAGCAAGCCACGCATCATGGCCAAAACTTGTAGTAGAGGGTGCTTGGGAGTTCTTTTCATTTTAAACCAACACAAAGTAAGCGGTCACAAGTAGATTCAGAGTTGCTATTGGAGTTAAAACTTTCCAACCAAAGCTCATGAGTTGGTCATAGCGCAAGCGGGCCATTGTGGCTCTTACCCACAGAAAAAGGAACACTAGAAGAGCAACTTTTAACAAAAACCAGACAAAGGGTGTGTCAGTTGGTCCGTACCAACCCCCAAGGAAAAGAGTCGTTGTAATAGCTGAAACGGCTAGAATGTTAATATATTCAGCTAGAAAAAAGCTTGCAAAGCGCATTCCGCCGTATTCAGTGTGATAGCCACCGGTAAGTTCCTGCTCTGACTCCGGTAAGTCGAAAGGTGCACGATTTGTCTCTGCAAAAGCAGTAATTAGATAGATGATAAAGCTAACTGGATGAGTCCAAATAAACCATTGGTCCTGCTGAGCTTTGACAATTTCAGGAAGGCTAAGTGTTCCGGCTGAAATAACAATTGTTAAAATGGCGATGCCCATAGGGACTTCAAAGCTAATGAGTTGCGCCGTTCCACGGAGCCCTCCTAGCAGAGAATAACGATTATTTGAAGCCCATCCAGCGAGGACAATACCATAAACAGCTAGAGACGAAAAAGCTAGCACAAAAAGGATGCCTGCATTGAGGTCGGCAATTCTTAAATGGATTGTTCTTCCAGCAATTTCAATGGTATCGCCGAAAGGAATCAATACGAAGGCAAATAGCGCGGTGAAAACTGAGATAGCAGGGGCAAGTTTATAAGTAAAGTTTTCGATATTACCCGGTTGAAATTGCTCTTTGCAAAGGAGTTTGATTCCATCTGCGATAGGCTGTAATAGACCTAATGGACCAACGCGGTTAGGACCGAGTCTTAGCTGCATCCTCGCCATGACAACGCGTTCGCAAAAAGTCATGTAGGCAGCTGCACCCATCAAAAAAAGGATTAAAACAAGGCTTTTGATGAACACTTCAATTGCGGTGTCTAGCACAAAAATCTCCGGTTGCCATTGTTTTCCGAACGTAACGAAAGAGATGTTTGTTGTAAATAAAAAAATTTAGAGGTTTTTTTGTGAAAAAATGTGGAAGATAAAATTATTATTATTCTGTAATAATTAACAAGTAAAAACTTCTTGATGCAACTGCAACAAGATGATAAGCATTTAATTCAGGACCCCCTAAACATCTTTGCAATTCCAAAAGTGATTCTTAGTCCACGATCAGGAATAATGATTTTTATTAGCAATAGCGCGTGCGCGTTGACATAAGACTTCAATGATCCCTTTGACGAAGCCCATGCTTTTGGACATAATTTCGTAAAGCTCTTCATGATCTATTTTTAACATGAATGTGTTCTCTAGTGCCGTGATAGAGGCGATGCGTACTTCGGGTGCTAGGGCAGCAAGTTCCCCAAAAACATCATGGTCTTTCAGTTCTGCGATAATTTTGTCTCCATCGTGAACTTTGACTCTCCCTTTTGTGATGATGTACATCTCTGTTCCAAATTGCCCTTTTCTGACAATTTCTTCTCCGGCAGTTGCGTATTGTTCCATTAAGTTATCTGATAACTCCAAGAGAATTTCATCAGATGCATACCGAAAAAGAGGAACCGTGCGTAGAAAAGCGAGTTTTTGAAGTGTTGCCATGAAAATCCTTACGTACTGGGTTGGTGCGAGAATAACAGCACTCAAAATTATGAGTAGTTGAAGTAGGATTAAGAAACAAGAAAAAAATTTCGTGTATTGCAATATTCGTAAAAAATAATTTTTTAAGCATAGCCGAAGCGTTGAGTTGATTTATCAGATACTTCTATTAATCTAAAATTAAATTAAATGATTCTTTATGAATTTCTATACGATTTTTATTTTTCTTATAAGCATAATACCATATGCTCCCAAAAGTTAAAGGCTTGTGTCAATATTGATAATAAAAATAGGAGTTTATATGAATTTTGATTTTACCAGTCTTGATTATACATTGGATCGCTTCAATTTATTTGGGAGAGACAAATTCACTTTCGTAGAAAACATACTTACCATAACGGAAGAAGGATTATCCAATTCTATAATTCGAAAGTACTGCGATATGACAGAGGGGGTATATGATCAGGATGCTGTGACAACTTATTTCTTGTTATTAGCAGATAAGATCGATATAGTTGTCTAAGAAGTCCTAATAGACACTAACAGAAATGATAAAGAATTTAGTGCTTTAAGGAATCGTGTCGTGAACCTCTGTTGGATCATGCATGAATTTGCTACTCAAAATGTTGAAAATGAAAGGGTAAACCCTTTTAAAGAACTGGAAAATCGCTTTTGGCAACAAGAATTAGAGTTAGGGTCTGTAAATGAGCTAGAAGAGCCATGCATCCTTCATCCACTTATTGAAGAGTTATTGAGCGATTCCAATATTCGCAGTGAATTATATTCTAAAAAATACCCCTTCTCTAATGATTCATTAAATGTGGCTGCCTTATGTACAGGGATCTTTACAGGCAAAATAAGTCATGTTTCTATTCCCCTACACATTTTGACTATGCTTCTAGAGCATCACAGCGCACTAGGTGATGAGAATACGCAAGAAAAACTTTATTCTTTTCTAGCTCACCCGCTTGGAAAGATTAATCTTGTTGATATAAAGAAAGCCTGGAAGTGAAAAGTTCGGAACCGTAAGTACTCATCGAAAACATCATAAGTCATACAAAGGTTGCGACAAGAATTTCCTAGCCCAAGTTCACCAGCTTCCGTGAGGAAGTTTGCAGATTCTTGACTACATTTTAAATTTATACAATAGTTTTTTTAGACCTCAAAATTGAGGAAGAAAGTCCTAATGCCCTATATATTTCCTTTT
>JACCRY010000253.1 GCA_013813265.1 Parachlamydiaceae bacterium | reverse complement strand
GAGTTTCTCAATACATTGCAACTTTCATTGTCTATATCATTTTCAGTCATACCATACTCCTAGGTTAGACTGAAATACTACATATAGAGAAATTAATTTATCAATAAATTTTCATGAAATTGCCCTGCTGGATTAAGGCACCCTTTATGAAGTTAATTAAACTTTAGTTTCAATCATTGCATTAAATTGCGCATTAACACATAATGAGGATAAGGGAAACAATTTAAAAACTTTACTAGTAAGGTAATATATGGACTCCAGGCGTCTTTACTGGTGGTAGCAAAGTATACCTAGGAAAACTAACTGAAATGGTTAGTGAAATGGAAATAACTTTCCCTATTTTGAAAAATGCTGCTTCTCGCTCTTCTGTTCAAGAAGAATCTAAACAGAAAGATAGCAAGGCAAGCGAGGAAGTAACAGAAAGATTTTTTAACCGCAATTCTATTACTGACGAGAAAACTAGGAACACAAAAAACCATCAAAATAAGACAGATTTACTGCGAAAAAGAGATACAAAGCAAACTGAAAGAAATAGAAAAGCGAGACAGTTGATCGCCAAAGTTGTAGAAAAAGAAGAGGAGTCTAAGAGAATCAGTAAGGAAAAAATTGCCACACAAAAGCTAAAAGATGACAGGCTTGAGGAAGATAATAAAGGAAAGTTTTTATAGATTTAATATTGTTAAATGCAGCAAAATTAATGGCTTTCAAATTACCCCCCCCAATTCTATTAAAAATTCTTCAGATCAGCTTAGGTCCCAAACCTTTGTTGCAATTTTCTCTATGAAAGTTTGGTCATGAGAAACGGCCAATATTGCTCCTTCAAATGATAAAAGAGCTTTTTCTAGCGCTTCCAAAGTTTGAAAATCTAAGTGGTTTGTCGGCTCATCTAGAAGCAAAACGTTAGCTTTAGATAAAACAAGACTTAAAAGCATCATACGTTTTCTTTGGCCCAAGCTTAATGTTTTAAATGGACGTTGGATAATATCTACTCCGGCTAATCCTGAAATATGCAATTCCTTGCAAACATCTTCTGTTGACAGTTTAAAATGCTGAACAAAGTATTCCGCAGCTGTCTGATCCATCGGAAGCTGTCTCACTCCCTGATCTAAATAGCCAATTTTTACAGAACTATGTTTTTGTAGTTTGCCCTCGTCAATTTCAAGAAGACCCGCAACAGCATCCAGTAAAGTCGTTTTTCCGCTGCCATTAGGGCCCCGGATTACAATGCGATCACCGGCTAAAAGCTCACCTGTGAAATCAATGAGAATTGGTCTTGATCCATAAGACTTATTAACATGATCAAATTCTAGCGCCCATTTTTCAGCTAGAGGATTAGGTGAAAAATTTAATCCTCTTACAGTTTTTGCCTGTGGACGTTGCAACAACTGGCTTTCAATTTCTGCTAATTTTGTTTTATAATTTTCTATGGTCCTTTGTGTCGACTTTTGATGACCTCCTCCACGAAGATTGTAAGCGAGCTTATTGCTATCCTTTGGACCTTTAGGGGCTCTTTGCGAAAATGTAAGCGAATGTAATTTTTCTTTTAGGCTTTTTTTTTCCTCATTTTGTCTTTCATATTCCCTTAGTTGCCTTTGAATCATGTTTTCACGCTCTTGAAGATAAAAATCATAACTCCCTCCAAACGAGGTTACAAACCCATTAGATAGCTCAAGCAGCCGATTACAAGAAGCATTTAGAAATTTACGATCATGTGAGATGATAATAGCTGCAGTTGTTCGTTCTGAAAGCATCGTTTGCAGCCAATTAATCATATCGAAATCAAGATGACTTGTCGGTTCATCTAATAAGAGCAAATCCGATTTCTCCATTAAAACTTTGGCTAAAGCGATCCGCATTCTTTCCCCACCGCTTAGATTACCCATAAGGCTGTCTAGAGCAAGATCTATTTTCAAAGGGAAAAGTACTTTTTCAATAGGTATGCGGGAGTATCCTCCACGTTGCTCAAAATCTGCTTGTAGTTCAGCCCATTTTGTCAAAACATCTGGATCGTCTAAACTCCTCTCTAGAAAAGCCATTCTTCTTTCAAGCTCTCGTAAAGGAGTATCAAGCAAATAGTCACGAGCAGTTTGGTCAGGACAAAAATCGTAAAGCTCCTGAGGCAAATAAGAAATAACCAGATTTTTGGCAGACCGCACATCTCCTTCATCTGGCAGAACCAAGCCTTTCAAAATTTTAATAAGCGTAGTTTTTCCACAACCATTTTCACCAATAAGGGCAAACCGCTCACCGGCATTAACAGATAAGGAAAGTCTTTCGAAAAGGCGTTGAGAGCCAAAATTTTTACATAAATGTGTGCAATGAATCAATAACCGAGACATAAGTTTATCCTTGGATGTAGTTTGTAAACGACAAATGGGAATAAACTTATTTTTTCAAGGGATGTCTCCTGTTATATCACTCAAATTATATTAGGTTTATGTTTATTATGTCAAAATGAAAATCTCTGCTATATAAAAGAAAAATTAGGTGGCTGTTTCCATGTACAAAAAATTATATCGATCTCGCAAAAATTATGTGATCGCAGGTGTATGTGGCGGACTAGCAGAATATTTTAATATAGATCCTATCATTATGCGACTTTTCACGGGTTTAACCATTTTATTGGGAGGCGGTATCATCATTTACATCATTGCATGGATTCTCATCCCTGAAAATTCGGAATTTAATTAAAGATCAAAACATGCTTTTTGAAATGTTACTTTTTAAGAGAAATTAATATGAATAAATTTATAAAGAAATTCATCATCAAGCTCTTGATCATAGGTTCTAGTATCCTTGCTGCTGCCGGCCTCACTTACGTACAATTAAAGCCTACTCACTCGGCTACAATTGACTCTACCTCATTTCAAAAAGCAATAGATTTTGCTCAAGAACATTTGCCGTTGACTGGAGAGTTAGTGTTTAAGTCTGATGGATATGCGTACCTCAAAGTTGATGACAGATATATAAGAAGCCTCTTTCCAATGCTTGGACTTCAGAAAGAGGGATTTAGAGTTCCCCCTTTTTTTCGCACAAAAAATTCTCCTGGAGCGCATATTAGTATATTTTATGCAAAAGAACATATTGTCCCCAAGGAAATAGGCCAAACCTTTCATTTCAATTTAAAAAATATTGTTATTGTAAATACATCTACAGGATCTAGTTACGCAATTTTAAAGATCGAATCACCAGAGCTAGAAAAACTTAGAGAAAAATATGGATTAAATCCCAAACCTTCCGGGCATGATTTTCACATTTCCTTAGCTAAGAAGACTTTTTCAGAGCATCGCCACGGACATCCACATAAGTTTAAGACCCATTAGGCGAAAATAGTGGGCCAAACCTCCGTTCGTGTATCCATATCAATCCCGCATGTTCTAAGACTGAATATTTTTTAAAATCATCAGACTAATGCCTTAGCTTCGCCAAAGAATTCTATCCAAGAAAAATAAAATTAGTACCGAACACAATATCATTTATGATTTAGATTGCATTAAAAGCAATTCAAAGTGATAATGATTTGAATTCAAAATGAAATTCACTAAGATCTAAAAAAATGTGAGGAATAATGTCAATTAGCAATCAAAGTGTCATATCTAAACCATATAGCATAAAAAATGTTTTTCAAGAAAACAATGAAGCTAAAAATGAATTAACTCTTGAGATTTTATTTTATGAGTTGGTTAAAAAAAAGATACCTTTTGAAGCAAATGAAAATGGGGAAAAATTAACAAATCTTGTCCGCGCACTTAATTTTAGTTCAACTTCTTTAAAAAAGTGTCTACAAAATGGACTTCCAAAAAACCAAATTATAAATTTTTTAGAGGCTCGAGTCACAATTGCTACCGGGAAAAAATTTGCCAGTGCTCTTTTAGAAGAGCTCAATGCTATATTAGAAGCTGAAATTCCTAGGGCTTCTATTTCGAACCCTCATCTAAATGTTAAGGAATTCGATGAAACGTCTTCAGTACTTCTTTCAGAGGTTGAAACTCTTATGGCAAATCTTATTAAAACTGCAAAAGAAAAGGCCACAGCCCTCTTGGGTTGTTCTATCATCAAACACAATTTCAAACTACAATATGAAGATGTAAAAACTCATGCTATTCACACAATGGACACAGCTGAAACCGATTGTATTTCATATGCATTCTATAAAATCCATGAGGAAAAAGCGCAACATTGGATTTTCAATAAGACTCTTAAAGTCTTAGATGTTGAGGATGTGATGCAAGCCCTTTTGAAAGAATTCAAATATAAATTGGTCAATGAACCTCAGGAAGGAGATCTAATCTGTTATCTCAAAAACAATCAGATGAGGCATTTTGGAGTCATGGTTGACACGCAGACCGTTCATTCAAAATGGGGACAACTAACTTCAATCATCTCTCACCCAATTGATACTGTCTCGGCAGCAGACGGACTTTATTATTTGCTTTTTAGAAAAGAAAATAATAACGGGTACAATCAACCATGGGTACTCGATTCAACACTTGTAAATGTATGAGTTCTTGATGTTTGCGAATTGACCTTTTACAAATATGTGAGGAATTGATGCAAAGTCGTTAACGCGCATCACCTTTGAATAGCTAACCTCAACGACCCGCAGCTATACCTTCCGATGCCTTCCGATGCCTTCCGATGCCGAGCTGACTGAAGAGCATGACCTTATAACGCTGCATCACCTTGACTAACAAACCTCAAAAACTCGTTTATTAAGAAGGCGACACGCTTTCGAAAAAGACCAGATTCCTCAGCCAATTCGGCCTCGCAATGGCCTGCTACGGTTCGTTGGCTTCAGATACTTCATCGCACTTGGCAGCCAGAATGAAATCACTTTCAGTCAGCCCATCAATTTTATGGGTCCATAACGTCACTATAACATGACCATAGGTCAAAAGGATGTCAGGGTGATGCCCTTCTTGTTCTGCAATCCCTCCAATCCGACTTGTAAATGCAAGCCCTCTTTTAAAATCTGAAAAGAGATACTTCTTTTCAAGATGATGCTCGCTCATAACTCTCCACCCATTTCCCAGCTCTTTAAGTAAATTTTCAAGTTCTCTACCTTTTAATGGCGGTACTCCTCCACGACATGGAACGCAGTGCTTTTTAGAAAGGTCGCATTTTTTGTCCATAAATTGATTCCCTTTAAGTTACAATTTCTGTTGGTTCACGTTTAATCCATTTAGGCATTTGCCAGTCACATTCTGCTAAATAAATAAGCAGGTAGAAAAAGGGGGTATTTGCAACACTGAAAAAGATTTTATAAGTAAATGAGAAAAGCATAATCGGCCAAACATGCTTCATTTCCATGCCTAATCCCCAGTAGAGATAAATGATGTCGATCATAACGGTATCAATGATTTGGGAAATACACGTCGAGGCATTATTTCGAAGCCATAAAAAACGCGGTCCTGTCCATTTTTTTATCCATGCATAGATTTGAATATCTGCAATCTGAGCGACTAAATAAGAGATCAAAGATGAGAAGATACGCAATCCGCTAAGACCCATAATCGCTTGAAAAGCCATCTGCTCCGATTCTGTCGCAGCAGGTAGAAGAAGCGTAACTTGGATAATTGCAAAACCTAGCAGATTCATTCCGAGTGCAATGTAGACCATAAGTTTCGCTTTTTTGGCATCGTAAATCTCTGTTACAAAATCGCTTAGCAAAAATGTCAGAGGATAAGTAATCAGCCCTGCAGGAATGATAAAGCCATCCATAAAAGGGACTTGCACCATTTTGGCTGAAATAATGTTGGAGATGACCACGATCACACAAAATGCTGCACAGATAATTTGGTAGAGTATTCCCATCGATTTTTTTTCCATTTAATTTTCCTTATTCAATAAAAAAGCTTTTAAATCTTCTTGGTCAACTTGTGGGCCACCTGGGACCACATGATCTAACTTTCCTTTTATCAGCCACTCTTCTAGACGATTGACCTCCTCATACAGTTGCTCAAACGATTCAATCACAAATAAAAGCGGTTGAAAGTGATCGATTTTAAATGACTGGTTAATGATCCACTCAAGCTGAAAGCTGGCGCGCTGCACTTTCAGCGATTTAACTGAATGCTCGAGTTCCCCTGCTGAGCTCAATAAGCCACTCCCATAAGCACACAACTTACCATTTTGTCGCATTAAACCAAACTCAACAGTAAACCAGAAAAATCTTGAAAGGGCTTGAATATTGCTACTGATTTTTGCCTCACGTTCATAAGTATCCTTAACCCCTCGATGACGCTCCGCTGCAATATGCGCTAAAGAGCCAAATTTTGCTAGAACATCTGCAAAAGTTTTGTCTGTGTGCATGGGTACATGCCCTGCGATGTCATGAAAAATGTCAGGCTCAGGAAGATAGCTTAAAGATTGAGTATCGCGAATAGTAATCGTAGTAGGGAATTCCCTTCGTTTAAGGCAATCAAAAAAGAGAAAAGGCGTTATGTAGCCACTGACACCTTTCGCTTGAAATCCTGTCATAGGAGCCAAAAATTGATTCACCTCTTCTAACCGAGGAATACGGGCTGGTTGAAATTGCAATTTCTTGATTCCATCTAAAAATTTGTCATTGGCAAATTTTTCCCAGCATGGCAAAAGTATCTTAAATAACTGTCTCCAAGCTTCTTGATTGTCTGGACTGTATAGCTCGTACGGTTGACAAATAAATAATCTCCCCTCCTGTCGAGCTAATTCAATAAATGGGGCTTTAGTGGTTGTCAGCCCTTGCTGAGAATTTGAAAAAATCATGACGTCACCTAAAAAGTAAAAAAAATATGCACATGTACAAAAAATAAATAATGGGATAGCCATTACGAATCAGTATGTGATTAAAAAAATACATGTTTTTATTGCTTCAATTCGAAACAACAAATATTTAAGAACGACTCAAGAGGGATTAATAAGAAGAATAATAGGCAGGATAGACAACAAGAGAGGAAGAAGTGACTAAAGAAAGGATGGATGAAACACTAGATAGAAAGATAGGCGAGAAAGGCTTATTAAAAAGGCCATTACGAGATAACATTTTTCACCTCCATTGGTGGTTTAAAGTTATTATAACCTTTAACTTAATATTGGATCAAGAACATTTAATTAAAAGCATTTCCTTATGCTTGGTGAAGACACCTCTCTATTAGCCCTCGACTTGTCTAGGGCTTGTTTTTAATATTTCTGCAGATTTTGGCTAACTTACAAAAGAATCCTTTTAAACTTACGCTGAGAATGAACTCATGTCTGTCATTGGCAACAAAATGGCGAGCAATACAATGGCAATGAAAGATCCCAAGAAAATGAGGATCACAGGCTGAACCAACGCCATCAGACGCTCAAGAGTCTTCTCGATATCGTCTTCATAGACATCGGCAATCTTATTTAGCATCACGACTGTCGTCCCTGCGTCTTCTCCTACCGAGAGCATGCGGGAAACCATTTTTGGAATCACTTTGGAATGCATCAACTCCGCACTTAATGAACTTCCTTCAACAATGCGATTTTCAGCGTTTTGGATTTCCTCTTCAATGACCACATTGCCTACCACTTCTCTAGCAAGACGCAGAGACTCGATCATCGTAAGCCCTCCGATCTGCAAAGTTCCCATTGTCCGGCAAAAGCGAGCTACAGCAGATTGAATGACGACAGTCTTAGCAACCGGAAGCTTGATCAAAATGCGCTGCAGCCAAATTTTCCCTACTGCAGATTTTAGATATCGAATTGTAAAAAAGAGCAAAGAGATGATGATGGGAAGATAAAGCCACCAATAGTCCTTCACGAAATGACTAAAACTTAAAACAGCAGAAGTAAAGCCATTTAGTTCTCTGCCAGCAAAAATACCTTCAATACTCGGCAGCACAAAACCAATCAAAACTCCTATAATTAATAGCGAGAATCCGGCCAAAGCGCCCGGATAAATCAAAGCTGTAGTAATTTGTGTTCTCAATTTATTTTGCTTTGTAAGCAGAATACTCAACTTCTCCAAAACTATATTCAAAGCCCCGGCAGACTCACCCGCTGTAATCATGGAACAATAAAGACGATCAAAACTTTTCGGATAACCTGATAAAGCTTCCGAAAGAGATTTCCCTGCTTTCAGTTGGTCGCACAAACTTAAAATGATTCTGTGGTAGGGCTCACCGCGATATTGCTCTTCAATAGCAGAAAGACTTTGATAAAGTGGCACACCGGCATTGACCAATTGCGCCAGCTGAACCGTAAATGTTTGTAAAACATCTCCAGTCAGATTTTGCTTCGGAGCGACTTCAGCTTTAGCGGTCATTGAACTAACCATTAGCCCCTGTTCACGCAGCTTGCCTTTAGCTTCAGCTTCATCTGTAGCTTCGATAAAACCTGTGCGCTTCTTGCCGAAGCCATCGAGGGCTTGATATTGATAAAGGGCCATGTTTAAATCTCTTCAACGCCCCGTGTGGTGCGCAATATTTCTGTTACAGTTGTTACACCCTGGCGAACCAGTTCAGCACCATGCTGAATAAGAGAAATCATTCCCTCTTCAAGGGCCAAACGGCGAATTTCTACAGCATCAGGGCTTTTGACAATTTGCTTCTTAAGAGCGTTTGTAATTGTCATTAGCTCGTAAATTCCTCTACGTCCTTTATAACCCGTATCATAGCACATTGAGCATCCTGAACCTTTATGCAGTAGGCCATCTTCAAGATCTTCACGTTTCAGACCAATACTTTGAAGCTCTTTTTCTAAAGGCTCATAGCCTATTTTGCAATTAGGACAGATGCTTCGCACTAGTCTCTGGGCGAATACTCCAACTAGTGAGGAGGAAAGTAAGTAAGGTTCGATTCCCATATCAACCAACCGTGTAACTGCGGAGGGAGCGTCATTTGTGTGGAGGGTACTGATGACAAGGTGTCCTGTTAACGCCGCTTGGATAGCAATTGCAGCTGTTTCCACGTCACGAATTTCCCCGATCATAATAATGTCCGGATCCTGACGTAAGATATGACGCAATCCTGAAGCGAAATCTAATTTAATTTTAGGCTGCACACCAATTTGTGCAATCCCATGAAGGTTATATTCAACTGGATCTTCAATTGTCATGATGTTTGTTTCATCATTACAAATCTCGCAAATGGCACTATAAAGAGTTGTTGTTTTACCGGAACCTGTAGGACCAGTTGCCAATACAATTCCTTCCGGTTGAGAAATCAGATGTCTAAATTGTTCAAGAACATTTGGCATCATCCCTAGTTTATCTAGCCCTAAAACAACGTTTCCCTTGTCCAAAATACGCAAAACAATGCGTTCGCCTCCAGCAACAGGCACTGTACTTACGCGAAAATCGATTTCACGCCGTCCCATTTTTAACTTAATTCTTCCATCTTGTGGCAAACGATGCTCTGCAATATCCATTCGTGCCATAACCTTAATACGCGTGATCAGCTGCGTTTGATATTCTGTAGCTGGGGCATGTCGGTTCTGCAAAACGCCGTCGATCCGATAGCGAACGCGCATCCGATCTTCAAACGGTTCAAAATGAAGGTCAGAAGCTCTTTGTTGGATAGCTTCTGTTAAGATTAAGTTTAAAAGTTTGATGATCGGAGCTTGTCCATAACGGTCATCCAATAAATCATATACTTCAACCGAGCCATCCATAATCTCATCAACAGGACGATCGCCCATAACGGCGATTAGCTCGGAGGCTGCTCCCAATTCCTGATTATAGCATTCGTTGATGGCATTGAGGATCACTTCTTTGGGACTATAAACTGCTGTGATATCACTCTCGAGCATCAAACGCAGCTCTTCTAAAGGCTCCAAATTCAACGGATCGGCAACCGCAACGATAATCGTCCCACCTTTCTCTTGAATAGGTAAAATATTATTTTTTTTTGCAAATGAGTACGGAACTTTTCGATAGTACTCTCGAGAAAGGGTGATCTCAGGGAGAATGGGATAAACAGCCATGCCGAATTTTTCCGCAAGCGCCAAGGCATGGTCATCTCCCCCAAGCATTCCTTGACGCAAAAGTTCTTCAGAAAAATTCTGGGGTATAGGTTGCTTATCTTCCATCATACGGACAAGCCTCTTTATCGACAAAACGTTCCTGCTCTCTTCCAAAAAGCAGCTGGATGGTGCTTGCTAGAAAACGATTTTGCTCAGTCTCTCTCGCATCACGCAATGCTTGCATAAAATAGGGCAGATCGCCTGGTCGGCGCGCCATCTCTTCCATTTTAATCGTTTCAAGATCTTCACTTGGCTCATTGACAATTTTAGCCGTCAAAAATAGAAATGTTTCAATCGATGCATCGGACATTTGAGTATTACTAAATAACTTACCAAATCCTGGGATCTCACCCAAGAAAGGAATTTTAGTTGTGACATCATGCACATCTTTGCGACGAAATCCTCCAATAATAACAGTTTGACCATCAGCAATGCGGGCTTGATTCTGAAGCCTGCGTCGAAGAACATTTGGTCGGTTATTATTTGAACTAGAAAGAAATGTTTCAAATTTAACGTTTGAATCTAGAGTAATGTAATCAATTCCATCATCACACGGGGATTCGGAATCGTGCATATGTACTGTCGGAATAACATCAATACTTATTCCATATGTTGCACGTGCAAAAGTTTCTTGCAATGTTGCTGTGCCAGCGTTAGGAATGACAAATGTTCCAACGCTTACAGAAATTTCCTCTTCAAATTCTATCGAAGCCTCAGTTTCATTCATCGTCAGAAGCGATGGGCTTGCTGTGATGCGTATGTCATCTCGAGAGATTAAGAAGTGATAAGCAAGATCAAAAGCTGGAATTCCTCCAGAAGGAGCGCGGCTGACTATAAAATCAGTTATTCCAGGAACTAAGCGTGCAACACCTCTTACAGTATCGGGCAAGATTCCTCCCGCAATGCCATTGAAGAGTAAGTCTGTAGTATTAAGTTGAGAAGCCATTGATCCAATTTTCAGAAAGTTCAAACCGATATCATTTTCATTGCTGATCACTTGCTCAACAAGCATCACTTCAATCTGAACCATTCTTTTCGGAACATCCAGCCTTTTAATGAGACTTTTCATCCTAGGAATTAAGTCTGCTTCAATAACCATGATGAGTGACCCTGTTTTAGGATCTACCAAAAAGTTATCCCTACCTTGATTAGGAGGCATTCTAGGCTTTCTTATGTCTTCTGGATTATGTAAATAATTGGCGGTAGATAAAAAGCCTGTGTCATTAATGACCCCAATTGGAATTCTTGGCAATTGCGCAACTGCTTCTACAATCTCACTTTGAACAGCCTCACGCCTTTGAAATCCCTGAATGCCTCTTATATCAGGAGGAAGATTTTCATCATCTGGGAGCGCGCCGACTCCGCTAACTGTCATAAGATCGTAAATACGGACTAAAATTTGAGCAAGCTCTTCAGGATCAGAATGTTTGATTTGATATAAAACAATTTCTTTTTTGCGAGTGTCTCCGACTTGATCTTCAACTTGCCGTATGATCTCTTCAGCTTTATCGATCTCTTCTTTTGTACCGACAAGGAAAAGGGCTTGTGCAACATCTTTTAGCGCAATAACTTTTAAACTTGAACTTCCATAGACCTGTTGCGGCCCCTGTGAAGACGGACGTGACTCTTGACGGGAATCCTGTGGAGAACCACCCGGCGTCCTTCTTCCCGCTGACATCCCTTCAGAACCCCTTCCTGAACCACCAGAAAATTGACCTGCCCTAGGAGGTGGGCCCTGCATTTCTTTAGGTTC
This sequence comes from Parachlamydiaceae bacterium, assembly GCA_013813265.1. Lineage (GTDB taxonomy): Bacteria > Chlamydiota > Chlamydiia > Chlamydiales > Parachlamydiaceae > JACCRY01. Next base: position 6,233 of record JACCRY010000253.1, on the reverse strand, counting down.
TTCATTGATCGTATCGAATAAGGCTGTCAAAATTCTAGCCATCTCCTCGACATCAACTTTATGCACTCTAATCGCTTTATATTCCTTGTCACCACGATGAGTGGAGACAAAATCATAGATCTTTAATAAATCTTGGATCTCAGCGATTTTACCGACAATTAAAATATCCCTTCCAATCATCTGTAAAGTCGTCGTAGTAGAATTGGAAAATTTATCAAGAAAAAACCAAACCCGTTTAGCTTCGGCGGCATCTGGAGAAAGTACGAAAACGACACGCTCGTCTGAAGGGAAGAGAATCAGATCGTCCCGGTTTGCGGTAATGATCTTCGGCCCCGAAAAGTCGCTGCGGTAAAGAAAAAGCTCGCGTACATATGGATTAAGTTGCCTAATACCAATTCCACTTTGATTAAGCACAAATTCAAGCACCTCATCCCAGGAACCCCTTGGGATAGGCAAATTTGAATCCAAGCTGATTTTCATTGTAGAAATTTCCGGAGAAGCCATGTAAAGATAGCTGTAAGATCCAAAATCGTTAACAAGTTGCCCAATTGTCGTTTCAGGTTGATTCCACAAAGCATAGTCAGCTTCTTTTGACGTATTGACAGCCATTTGATGCCAGCTTTCCTGCAATGAGTAAATTCTCTCTTTCGTCTCGTTAATTCTTCCAAGCAAAAATTCAAATTCTTCTAACGGTGCATTTTGATTATAAAGCTCTTCAACCTTCAGGTAAAGATTGTCGAGTTCTTGATGCAGACCATTTACATCACTGTTTATCTGCAAAAGAAAAGTTTTCATCTCAGGAGTGAGGCCATCTCCACTGACGGAACCAATTCCTGCTTTCTTTTCGGCAATTGTTTGCCCCTGCAGCTGCCCTAAAAGAAGCAAAGAGGCCGTAAATGTGTAAAATAATTTCATAATCAACTCAAGTTTATTTAATATTGTGTGGGGTATATACTGCGGGGCGTTGAATTTTCGCATTTTCCGCAATGTCATAGCCTCCGGGTTCTTTCGTAAAAATGGGTTAATATTAAAATATGAACGCATTTGCTACGAACGAACCGCGAGAGCTTTCACGCAGCGGAAAAGCGTAAAATTTCAGTGCCCCGCAGTATAACTAACGCATCTCTTTTCTGGTGTGAGGATGAAGCTCCACATCTCTTCTCTCATTATCATCTAACTCCATTTCGTCAGCTTGCCCCTTAATTCTATCTAAGTGATGAGAATTCGGAGCTGCAGGAGATAAATTTTCACCGGCATCCATCACCATTTCAATTGGGATAAAATCTGAACGCGCTTTATTAAAAAGTGTTCCAACTAAAACTTGACTTTCGCCTCTTTTTGTTACACCCTCAAAGATGAAAAGCGGACCAACAAGCTTTCTATCAACATATGCGTCGATCTCATCTACGCTTGAAAGCTTCTTCCATCCCTTATCTACTTGCAACAACCAATCAAGCGGGCTCAATGTCATCCGCTCCTTATTAACCTCAAAGACAAATTGTGAACGTGTTCTTGAACTAACAAATTTGAAAGACTGCATAAGTTGGGCTGCAGGCGGAGGTTCAGAACTCTTCAGGAGGTTCAAAGCAATTTTTGTTTTTCCCTCACTGTCCCAAACTTCAAAGGTCATTAAACGTTCATCAACCTTTTTAACAACTATAAGCGGCTTGCCTAAGGTTCTTTCTCCAGGGGTCGCAGTACTCCACCGGTCATTTTCCCAAATAGCAACATCACCTGCCTGCATATAAATTGCATAAAAAGACTTGTTTTCCCCAAAATCAATGCGCTGCTTACCAACCAGATCCTGATACTCTTTGCCCCCATGCTTTTCTAAAAAGCGATCAACACCATACCATCGTGCACGTTGACGAGCTAATAAGGTTCCATCAACACGTTGTTTTCCAATTTCCCATGCGGATGCATCTGTACGCATAAAAGGTTTTTCTGCCAATGAAAACTGTGCATTCGCTTTTGGCGTCGTAACGACAGCTCCTTTATCATCTTTCATATGCACATTCACAACCGCTACAGCACCATCTGCATAAACATCGATCCAAAGAGACGTTTCTGCATTCTCAGGACTGAATTCATAACGTGGCGGAGACTGCCTTTTATTATACAGTAAATATGTTTTCGTATTAGGAAGAATTGCTGTCGGCACTTTTGCCCCAATGAATCCCAAATACATTGGCGTATTCGTAGCATCTGCATCCGGCCTACTATTTTTTCCGTTATAAAGTAGCGTTTTTTTTAAGTCTGGCAATTGAAGCACAATAGGGGAGGATTCCAAAGAAAATGCTGCTTTACCAATCGCATCATAACTACTTTGAGGCAACTGAAAAGAGGAAACGGGTCCTTGACTTTTAAAGGAGACAGTCTCAGGACTTTCAATACTGTTATTTTGAGTTATAAAAAGAAAAAATGCAACAAGCAGCAGCAGACCTGAAATTCCTGCAACCGTCATATTTATCCAACTCAACCATTCTTTTGTCATAAAAATTACTCAATCCTTAGAGGGGATTGCCTTATTCCAAAAACCAGAATTTTGGATTTTTCCAATGGAGGCAGAAAACGAAAAGCTAAACCAATAGGGTTTATTTTCTGCATTTTCTGCCTCCATTTGGAAAAAGACCCAAAAGGCTGTCTTTCGAGTAGGACAATCCACTCTTTAGCTTTAAACTTGCCATATGTATCGTTTTGTAGGATACTGTTTTTTTAATGAGGGCACCCCAATGGTTGAGAAATCGCACGCACAAGATACATTAGGTTTGGAGCTGACTTCTACAGGGCTCAAAGCTGCGGAATTATCTTTAAAGCAGGGTCAGCCGCAAATCGATCGCCTCTTTCATTTTTATTTTGATCTAACGAACAAACACATCAATCCTCTTAACTTAAAGGTAGAGGAAAAAGCTTTCCTTGATTTGTCGGGAAAAACTTTAGTGGTTTCTGCTATCGATGCAAATGAAACACTCGTTCGCCCATTAGAGATCAAGCTCAAAAAAGAAAAGGATATCGAAGCTGTCTTATTATTTCAAGCAGAGCCTCTCTTGCCCTATCCTCCTGAAAATGCCATAATCGATAAAATTACTTTATCACAGACAACCGATGCCACACTTTTAACCGTGTTAGCCATAAAAAAAGAACACCTCCAACGCCATCTTGACCAATGGAAAATTTTAGAGATTGAACCGGAAATTGTCACTTCCGCTCCTTCGGCACTTGCAGCATTCAGTAAATTCGCTCTTCCTGGTGAAACAGCTGCTCATTTTGTTTTGCATTTAGGAGAAGATCAAACCTGCTGCATTTTCATAAAAGAAGGCAAACTTATCGCATCAAAAGCTAGCCATCACAGTCTCAAAGCCATTAAAGATACCTACAAAAAAGAACATAATCTTGAGGATGGCGAGTCTTTGGAAAAGGAATTTGCAGATATTGACTGGAAAAATCTCGATAATTTAGGAGTTCCTCAAACAGCCAAAAAACTTAAAGATTTTTGTACAGAAATTGGAAAAGTCGTTTTTTCTTTAATGAAACAAACTAAAGAGCTTACCCTTCCCCCTCTTCTAATTACCGGAGAAGGCGCTGAGAAAGGAGATTTATCCACCCTTTTGCTAAAAGATTTTAGTGAAAATTTCCAACTGTTAACACCTTCAATCGCCACGAAATTTCCTTTATCTGAAATAAAAATCCATGCGATTACGATTGGTGAAGCTCTGACCGGATTGCCAAATGCCAAAGATCAGATTAATTTTTTACAAGGAGACTATGTTTACCCTCATCCTTGGAAGCGGCTTATAAAAACACTTTTGATCTACTTTGGTTTATGCGTCCTTCTTGCCCTTGCGTTCACGATCTATGGACAGACTTATATCGCTAGTAAAGAAAATAACGTGCGTCAACAATACGCAGAACTCCTCCAAACCATGCACAAATCTCACGAGTCTGTTGAAAAGGAACTTTTAGGGGCTAAACCCACTGGAGAAGGAAGTGAAGGAGCAATTGGCGACTTTTCACTTATCACTCCCATTGAATCCCTTACCCAAGATGAAATTGCCTTCAGGATTAATTTTTTAGAAAAAGAATTGCAAAAGGTTCCTGACCTTTATCCTTTAACCCCAAATATCCCTAGAGTAAGCGATTTCATTGCATGGGTTGCAACCAATCCCCATATTCTGGGGAAAGACCCTGAACATCCTTTGATTCATATCGAAAGCTTAAATTATGCAATGGTCCATAGACCTGAAATCTCAAAAAAACAAGAAAGATATCAAGTTCGTGTAGAACTAGAGTTCACTAGCGTGAATGCGACTGCTGCTCGTGAATTCCATGATTCGCTTTTAGTACCAAATGATTTTATAGATCCGAAGGGTGAGATTAAATGGACAAGCAATCAAGGCCGCTATAAAGCAACTTTCCTGCTTAGAGACAGGACTGCTTATCCTTGAGGCTTAGAGTGCAGCTCTTCTTTTTCAGTCAGTATCTTGGTTAATCTTTTATTAAGGCATCCAAGTTCCGCTTCAAAACGATGTGCTTTTTTTTCTGCCACATTTGCTGCTTTCATTTCTTCACTCACATCATGCCATTGATGTTCAACCATGCTTCGCTGGCCCTCCATTTCTTGCTCCATCTCACGATGATGCTCAATATCTATTTTGGCTTGCAATGCCGTTTTATATGCTTGAAGATATAAGGATTCTTTTTCTAACTCTACAAGCAAATTGCCATCCTTTTTATATTCTTGAGAGCTTTGTTCTCCCACAAAGAAAGAACAACAAATGGGTAATAGAATAACATAAAGTTTCTTCATAAATCTCTTTTGAATTGAAGTTGAAAAAAAATTTCTCCATGAATTTCAACTTTATAAAAATTAAAGGAAAGAAGCAAGGTAAATATATTTTTTATATAATTTTATTGATCTTTTCCTTGTTCTAGGCATGACGTTTTAACAGAAAGAAAGAGACCTGAGGACCTAAGGGACTTAGGTTACTAATGTCATTGTCCCTCGTCCCTTGCCCTCTTAGGTCGCTTGCTGAGTCAGCTCTTTTTACAGCTTAGCAAAATCACTTTCTGTTCTCCAGTTTTTGCAATCAGAAAGCTTAGAACTTTTATTTCTCGCCATCTTCTGAAGTGCCCGTATTCTTAAACGAAGCAGGTTTTCTTGATTTTCTGAAAAGCACTTTGCTCCATCAGTTCGGGCTTTTTTCAAGAAGGTCAGAATCGTTTCTTCAGCTTCACCAAAAATCTCAAGCAAAGCATTTTTCGTTTTTGATGTTAGGGGTTTTTTGGATATTTCCAGATTTGCCCACTTATATTGATTGTCAATTTTTCCATTTTGATAAACATTGGTAAATGCCTTATCATAATCAAAGTTAGTTGCACCCGTTAATTGGCCATCCTCAACTTTGATAAACGCATTTCCTTCGTGCCCATCTAAATTTCCGGTTAAAAAGTCGAATAGTTTCGACATCTGCCAATGATGGAGTTCCTCAGCACTATACTTGCGCCAAGGATCATCTAAGAGATTACTATTCTTATCTTTTTGTACCTTATGCACATGTACCTCAACGGCATCCAAACCAGGTATAAAGTTGCAAAAACTTGCAGGTCGATTAATCGAATCATTTTTGTTTGCAAATTTTAAAGTCGTTGGGAACCCAATATAATCGTTAAATCCGAATATGTGATACATTTCATATGCAAAGATTTCATTATTCACCCTTCGATCTGGATCGTCTTTATTCAAAAGGGCAGCCATTCCTACAATGGATTTACCTCGTTCAGCCCATTGACTATAGTCAAACATCTTTTTCCTTTCTCTAACTGTCATAGGATGGGGCTTGAAAACTCCCAGGAAAGGACGGCTAAAAGTTTCTCCAGGAAATAGAATATTTGTTCCTGACTCTAAATGCTTAAAAAATACGGCGCCATTGACTCCACCGCCAGCACCCTTATATTTGTTGCCATTTAGATCTCCGGCCAAAATACCGCGGTAAAAATCTCTAATTAAAACGAGCTCATCCATTTCTTTTTTAGTGATGTCACCTGCGTTCTCAAGAGTCTTCATTGCTTTATCAAGATCTTCGGAGATGAGCCTTTGTAGTTTCAATTTGGGCATGGTTCAGATGAAGGTAACACTTTTTGCACTAATTAGCCGCTAAGCGGCTAATTAGCGCAAAAAAAGTTACCTTCATCTGAACCAGTGAAAAAAAAATGACATAGCAATCAATTTTACT
>JACCRY010000201.1 GCA_013813265.1 Parachlamydiaceae bacterium | reverse complement strand
GGTAGAACAGGGATTTTCCGATGTTTTTTAAGAGTAGAAAAATAGCCTGAAAAAAAGTTGATTACAGAGAGCATGGAGAAGTAAGTACGGCAAAGAGGCATTTTCACCATGTGCTCATGAATTTGATGACGCATGGTTTCATAAGCTTCCAGCATGCTCTGGTATGAGAGCGGATATTTGCCATATTTTTGTAGATGAATATCTAATGCCAATTTGTATTCAGGTGAGGGATTGATCGTATAGAACACATCAAAATCAGAATCTATCAAAAACAGATTTTCCTCTTTCTGAATGCTTTTCTGTTTAGCAATGATGCGAAAAGAGTTACTGAATCCGGAAAATTGTTGAAGAATTTTAGATTCCGGTTTTTCATTTCCTTTGGGATTTTTTATAATCTTTGCCTGTGCTTGGATATCGCTTAGAGAAGAGTATTCTTTATCTTGACCTTTCAAATTAGCGAGGCAATAGTGTTCAAATGCGATTAATTGTTCGAGTGCAGAAGCAGATTTCCCTTTCCAACTAGGATTTTTTTTCCATTGATCAATGAACTTTTCTTGGTAGACCCCTCCATTCAAATAACCTTTCATCATATAATCCAGCATACCGATCACTCTACCCACCAGGGTGTTTGCATACGCAGGATGGATTACGGGCACAAGATCGGAATTTTGATTGAAGTGCAAGCTGAAGAAAGGGATTGTATCATGCGTATAAATACCAATTGCCAATTCACGCAGAATTTGACGCAGTTCAATATTGGAAAATGGTAGGGTACCATCTTTCAACTTTGGAACACAAAATAAGTGATCATTCTCGAAAATAGCCTCAGGCCCATCAAAAAGCCCCTCAATGTATTCTGTCCCACAAGCTACTCCACCTATACTTCCAGAGCCTCCTTTATCAGGGATCGGGTTCTGCTTATGTGTGCTGTTGAATGAGTCAGTCAGATTTTTTTGTTGTATTATTACCTCAAATTGCTTTTGGGCGGGACTTTGACCGGGGAGAGGCGAACGATAATGATACATTCCATTTTTTTGCGTAAAATGCTTAAATAGATGTATTCCGTATGGGTCTTTGTAGTGGTAGCGAATTTTTTTCTGGCCTGGTGCTTCAAAATCTACGTGGTTAGGTTCTCCATATCTCCCTTCGTTTCTTGGATCTATGCCTGCTGTTGCTCCTGTTTCAGGGTGGGTATAGTTTCCTATTCCAGTTTCCTTGTTTCCTTTAAAGACATAGCCCTCGCTTAAAAGCTTTTGAATTAGTTGCTCTTTCGTCATATCTTTATAAGGACTCTTCTCAACTTCAATAGACCAATCTTTTCCGGCTGCTCTTAAAAGAGGCCAAAGATCAAGCTCGTTGGTTTGATGATTAAAAATAAGATGCCATTCTTTAGGAGGGAATTGCTCTAATTGTTGAATGATGAGAGATGGGTCAGTGCTTCTTGTCGATAATACACGGATCTTATCTGCCGAGATAACCGTGACTTTGCCTTGCTTATTCTGAACTGTCCCAATAAGTTGAGCAGGACAAATTTTCCAAAGCTGTAAAGAATTTCCTTCAGAATCACAATAAGGCAGCGTCAAACGATCCAAACGACTCATTATTCTCATTATTTTACTTATACAGAGACTACGGCCATCAGAATGTTCTATAAACTCCTGGGGATCTGAATTCTCCTGTAAGTGACCTCTGAGGTGGGGAGCAAATAAAGGCCTATCATGAAAATTAATTAAAGACATATAGACCTCTATTTTTTTCGATTACGTCGAATGACTTGTATCTGAGGAAGTAATCCTTTAATTCCTTGTTCAGTAATATTTTCACAGTAAGATAGATCAACTATTTTAAGTGTGCCAATATTCTTCAAATGTAATATCCCTTTGTCTGTAATATTTTCGCATTCAGACAAGTCCACAAATTCGAGATTTTTCATAGAAGCCAAGTCCTTAAGGCCTTCATTTGTAATGTTACATCTACTTAATAAAAGCTTTTTAAGTTTTGGAAGAGCAGAAAGAGCCAAAATCCCCTGGTCGCTAACGCGTGTTGCTCCTAAATCCAAGAACACTAAATTTTTCATTGTAATAATATAAGGGATTCCCTCATCTGTAACACGCACAGAAGCACCCAAGTTAAGTGAACGGAGATGTGTTAAATTGGTCAACTGCTTTAAATCATGATCGAATACATAATCACACCCATCCAAATTTAAATCGGTAAGTTTATCAAGTCGACACAAATTCTCAATGAAAACATCATCAACACCTCGATAAGTGTGAAGGCCTAAATAGGTAAGTTGCGAGAGACGCCAAATGTTCTCGACTCCTTTATCTGTGATACAACAGGCACTATCGATGCAAAATCTTAATAGTTTTGGAAACAAATCCAAAAAAATGAGAACTTTATCATCTGGCATTCCCAAGCTAATTGATTCTAAACTGGGGCAATAAGTAGCCAAGAGGCGGAAGTCTTTTATTGTTTTTTCTACCATCTCGTTATATTCTTCTGGAACAACCGCTTCAAATCCCTGATATTCTTTCACGAATCCCAAAAGATATGTCCAATGAGGTAAGTCTGTGCCATGAGTAATTGTCAGTTCTTTGACTTGTTGAATGATGTAGGTGACTTCCTCTGAGGATAACTCCCTATGTTTCACTTCTTCAGCTAATTGATCAAAAGTTTTCATCATTTCTTCTCATAAATTTTTTCAAATATGTCTTGCTCTAAAACATTTTTTTCCGCATACGGGATGAACGCGTTGACTTATTGTATAGGGCCTTTGAATCATTCACAACCACAAAAAATGTTGGGTATTCTCACGAGATAGAGGATGGAATTTAAGCCGTACAAATTGTTAAATGTCTAACGATAAGGGACGGATTACTACTTTTTCTTGATAATACACGGATCTTATCTGCAGAGATAACAGTGACTTTTCCTTGCTTATTTTGAACCGTCCCAAGAAGTTGAGCAGGGAAAATTTTCCAAAGTTGCAGATAATTCCCTTCAGAATCACAATGAGGTAAAGTTAAGCGTTCCAAACGACTCATTATTCTCATTATTTTACTTATGCTGAGACAACGGCCATCAGAATGTTCCACAAAATCCTGAGGATCTGAATTCTCTTTGACCTCTCAGGTCGGTAGTAAATGAAGGGCTATTAGAAAAATTTATTAAAGACATAAAGACCTCTATTTTTTTCGATTACGTCGAATGACTTGTATCTGAGGATGCAGTTGTTTAATCCCTTGCTCAGTGATATTTTCACAATTGGATAAATCAACGAATTCAAGATTTTGGTAAGAACTTAAATATTTAAGAGCTTCGTCTGTAATTTTACAGCTAGATATTAAAAGCTTTTTCAGCTCCGGTAGAGAAGAAAGAACTAAAATTCCATGATCGCTAATACGTGTTCCCCCCAAATCCAAGCACACTAAATTTCTCATCGTGATAATATATGATATCCCAGCATCTGTAACTGCAGAAGCACCTAGGTTGAGTGCGCGTAAGTGCCTTAATCTAGCTATTTGCTCTAAGTTGTGATTAAATACGTAATCACATCCATTTAAATTTAAGTCAATCAGATGGCTAAGCTGACACAAATTTTCAATGAATACATCATCAACACCGCGATACGTTTGAAGAGTTAAATGAGTAAGTTTCGAGAGATGCCAAACATGCTCAAGTCCTTGGTCTGTTACACAACAACAGTGGTTTATATAGAATCGTAGGAGATTTGGAAATAAATCAAGACATGCAAGAACATCATCATCCGGTATCCCCCCAAATTTGATTGACTCTAAATTTGGGCAATAAGTAGCTAGAAGACTTAGTTCTCCTACAATTTTTTCTATCATTCTTAGACATTCTTCAATTGACGAAACATACTCATACCCCTGATACTCTTTTACGAATCCCAAAAGATATGTCCAATGAGGTAAATCTTTATCATGAGTAATTGTCAGTTCTTTGACTTTTTGAATGATATAGGTGACTTCCTCTGCGGATAATTCCCTCGATTTCACCTCTTCAGCTAATTCATCAAAACTTTTCATTATTTTCTTCTCGTAAAATTGTTCAAATAATCCTTGCCTTGAAAGAATCTTTCCATTATGCTTGGGATTGCGTTGACTTATTGTACAGGCCCTTTGAATGATTCACAACCACAAAAAATGTTGTTAATTGTTCTGGATTTGGCGTATTGAATCTAAGCGGCTTCTGGCTGTACACATTGCCGCTTGATGACGATTTCTATTGCAGTTAGACCATCCTTTCTTTTAGCTTTAGGGTCTGCGCCCATTTGAATCATTCTTTTGATCAGATCAGCCGAGTCTAGTTCACAAGCAAGCATTAAGGGGGTTCCCTCTTCCTCTCCCATCTCATTGATGCATGATGCATTTACATTGCAACTCCTCAAGAGAAAGTTAATGATTTCAAAATCTCCTTGGTGTAGGGCATAATGAAGAGGATTATATCCCTCTAAAGTCGTATGAAAAGATGCCCCATAAGAAAGTAGAAGCTTTATAACTGCAAATTGGTTATGTTGAATCGCGACAATTAAAGGAGTAGAACCATTATGGCTTTTGGCATTGAGGTTATTTTCAGAATCTATTTTCAAAAGAAGAAGTAAGTTTTTGAGAGATCCACTCATTGCAGCATAGTGAATAGGCAGATAACCATGCAGATCCTTACTCGAATAAGAGAGGCCCAGACTGATTAAAGAATCCATATACAAGGGATCGGCTACTTGAGCTGCAAAGTGCAAAAGAGTTCTTTCATTTCTATCGGGATGGAGATTTTCCGTTTGATCAATGAGCGAGAAAAATTCGTCGGAGTCTTCATCAAGAATCGCTTGCTCTATTCTTATTCTATTTTCTATATCCTCTGGATCCTCTTCATTTCTTAAGAAAAGTAAAGATTCCATCCACTCATAATTGTCAGAGACTCCGGCAGGAACATCCTCAAACATCAAGCGAAATACAGCATCTTGTTTATTTCCCAAGTCCTCCCATGATTCTGGGGGAAGAGAAATCATTTTTGACCAATGGTCTCTCAGCAGCTTTGAAGCTTTTGGGGAGGATTGAATAGTCTGGACTTTCAAATCCATCCCGCAACCTCCCACTATCCTCTTTCCTTGTTCCACCTCGTCAAAAGACATTTGTGACTTAAGGCGAGTGTCAGAAAGGACTACCGGTTTAGCGAATATAGGTCTAGATCCTTTTAGAAATGCAACGTGGATTTTTCTAAGGAATGGACGAGCAAGGTCGATATAATCATTTTGCTTTGGATTTTTTTTATAAGCCTTAATCAAGTCGGATGCTTCTTCGAAGATTTTATTTGCTAAAGTTAATGATAATTCCTGAGATATTTTTTTAATATTTTGGTGTAATTTATGTTTTACTTCTTTAATGATTCTTTGCACCGGCTGACTAAATGAGGAAATAATATCTTCATAAATTGCATTCGATAATGGTTTTACGCATTCGTTTGTCCATCTCGGTTCGATGTTGTTTATTGAAAGAGGAGCAACAGACTCTGTACCTAGTTTGAAAAGGTGGTGAAAGAGGTAAGGAAGTGAGTAATCCTCGGCCCATTTTTTGACTATTTGCTGGGGATTGACTCTAGGCGTTTCTCTGAAAGTCTTTTTAACAGGGAGGTGGGGGAAGATAGAGGGGCAACCTTTTATATCCATACTTTCGAATGCCGGTAGAACAGGGATTTTCCGATGTTTTTTAAGAGTAGAAAAATAGCCTGAAAAAAAGTTGATTACAGAGAGCATGGAGAAGTAAGTACGGCAAAGAGGCATTTTCACCATGTGCTCATGAATTTGAT